>JAPLDN010000281.1 GCA_026391755.1 Bacteroidota bacterium | reverse complement strand
ACAGGTTTTAAAAACTCCAGCCTTCAATTACTGGTTTATGGAAAAGACATTGGCAACAAAGCCGTTTCCATAGCCGGGGGGAAACAGTCTGATATTCTCATCACAGCAGTTCATAAAGTTCAGAGTCCGGATTACCTTTTTATAGACCTCAAAATAGCTGCATCGGCAAGACCCGGAACCTTTACTGTAAATTTCTCCGAAGGGAAGAAGCTTTTTACAAGCTTCAGGTACGAATTGAAAGAAAGAAAAGCCGGATCTGCCCAACGGAAAGGATTCGATAATTCCGATGTGATCTACCTTATAATGCCCGACCGTTTTGCCAATGGCGACACCTCAAACGACAATATCGCCGGGATGAAAGAGCGGGTTGACAGGTCAAAGCCCGACAGCCGGCACGGAGGTGATATCAAAGGAATTGTCAACCACCTTGATTATCTTCAGGAACTTGGTGTCACCGCCTTATGGATGACACCCCTTGTCGAAAACAATCAACCCATTTACTCTTACCATGGGTATTCCGCTACTGATTTTTATAAGGTCGATCCCCGGTTCGGGACCAATGAAGACTATGTTCAACTGTCAGAAGCCCTCCATAAGCGAGGCATGAAGCTGATCATCGACGAAGTGTTCAACCATTGCGGCAGTGAGCATTGGTGGATGAAGGACCTGCCATCTGAAGACTGGATCAACCAATGGCCTGAATTTACAAGGAGCACATACAGGGCCGGTAGTATCAGTGATCCATATGTAGCTGAGACCGACAGCATTCAGTTTTCAAGGGGATGGTTTGATAAAACCATGCCCGACCTCAACCAGCGGAATCCATATATGAAAAACTACCTGATAGAAAATAGTATATGGTGGATGGAATTTGCGGGAATAGACGGCATCAGGCAGGACACCTACCCGTATTCATACAAAGACGCTATGAGCGATTGGGGCAAACGTATGCTTGAAGAATATCCGAATCTCAATATTGTCGGCGAATGCTGGATGAATTATCCCGCCACAGTTGCTTACTGGCAAAAAGGCTCAAAGAACCTCGACGGCTTTAACTCCAACCTTCCGTCGGTATTTGATTTCCCATTGCACGATGCGCTGATCCAGGCATTTAACGAGAAAGAAGGATGGAGCACCGGGATCCTCCGTCTGTATGAGATCATCTCCCAGGATTTCTCATACACCAATCCTATGAATATTGTCACCTTTGCCGACAATCACGATGTGAACCGTTACCTCGACACCCAGAATGATGATGTGAGGAAGCTAAAGATGGCGATGGAATTTATTTTTACAAGCAGGGGAATTCCCGAAATCTTCTACGGAACTGAGTTGCTGATGACCACCGGGGCCGACAAAGGGCATGGCAGCATACGAAGGGATGTCCCCGGAGGATGGCCGGGCGACAGCAGGAATGTGTTCACAACCCCGGGCCGGAACCAGGCCGAAAACGAGATGTTCAACTTTATGCACACCCTGCTTAATTTCAGGAAGTCAAGTACAGCTCTCCAGACTGGCAAACTCCTTCATTTCATCCCCGGCGAAGGAATTTATACCTATTTCAGGTATAATAGCCAAAGCACAGTAATGGTTGTCATGAACAACAATGAGGAGCAAAAAATCCATGAAACCGGGCGATACAGGGAAGTACTTAAGAAATTCAGATCAGGAAGGGAGGTCATCAGCGGCAAACCGATAACAGATCTTTCGAAGCTGACAATTCCCGGGAAATCGGTCTTGATCATCGAGTTGAATCATTAATCACACAATAAACTCAACAAACATGCTGGCATTTCAGAAAAAACTGTCAAACATTTTTTACCTCCTTATCGGGTTCCCGAGTACCGCAATGGGATTTGCCCTTTCAATCCAGATAGCAGTTCTCAGCTGGATACTGCGGACGAAATCGGGAGCATTATGGCGGTGGCAGTAACCGTAGCTCTTACCCTCGACCTGTCGATCAACATCAGTTTCAACCCTACCCGTTCCATCATCGCAGATGTAACGCCCGACGGACAGCCACGAACAAAAGGGTATACCTGGATGCAATCAGTATCAAACCTTTTCGGCAGCGGGGCTTACCTTATGGGAGCCCTCATCAGCAATTATTTCCTGATCTATGCCGGGGTAGTGATTGTATTCCTGTTCTCGATAGGCCCCCTGATCTTCATTGAAGAACCCAGGGTACTTTCAAAATCAAAAGATGACAAAGGCAATATTGTCAAAACAAAAACCCAGTGGGTGGAACTTTTCAAACTTTATTTTGCTCATGCGTTTTCCTGGCTCGGAATACAAACTATGTTCGTTTACATTTTCGCTTTCCTGGAACAAAAGATGCCATCGATGCAGAATCTCCCGGATGCCCAGCGAAATGCCAACCTGGGGCAGCTCATCGGCTGGTCGTTTTTCATTCTTAACGCTGTAGGTGCAATCTGGCCGGCCTTTCTGCTCGAGCCGATGAGTAAAAGGCTTGGAAGGGTTCGAACCCAGGCAATGATGGTAGGCATTATGAGCGCCGGGTACTTTGGAATAGTCTTCCTTGCCAGTACTCCGTTTATGCTTTACACGATGATGTGCATACTCACCTTCGGATGGGCAGCCGTTGTAAGCCTTCCTTTCGCGATCATGTCAGAGAAAGTGGATAAAAGCCGAATGGGATTTTTTATGGGCATTTTTAATCTCAGCGTCGTCCTCCCCCAGCTGGTTGCCAGCTTTGCCATGGGCAGGATCATCAGCCATGCAGCAGATAAAAGCATGGTCTTCATCATCAGCGGAATTTCCCTTGCGGTTTCCTCCTTCCTCTGGATGTTTGTGAGCGAGAAAAAGACTTCAATCTAAAACCGGCTATAGATGAGAAAAATCATTGCTGTGTTTGTACTCTTACTTATTGTATTCTGTTCGGATGCCCAGGATTTTAAGCACTTCCTTGACCATATTAACAGCTTGCCCCAGGGTGAGAGGCAGGCCGCAGCCGATAGTTTTGTCAATGCATGCACGGCTTTTCCATTCATTGAAAATGACAGTATCGCTCATTATATCTATACAGGAACGGTTACTTCAGTTTCTATGGCAGGCGATGCCACCCAATGGAACCAAAACCAGGATTTGAGCCTGATACCCGGTACGACATTCTGGTACCTTACAATGATCTATGAAGCTGATGCGAGGCTGGACTATAAGCTGGTTACAGGGGGCAACAACTGGATACTTGATCCCAGGAACCCAATGACCTGCATAGGTGGATTCGGTCCGAATTCAGAATTGCGCATGGGCGGGAACACTAAACCGATAGAAACCAGTTTTGATCCGAATATTCCACACGGGATAATCAAGGATACTGTATTTCACAGCAATATTCTGAATAATTCAAGGCAGGTTAGAGTTTATCTCCCCCCTTCCTACCCTTCGGCAGCTGAATACCCGCTGATCCTTTTTCATGACGGTCCGGAATATATAAGTCTTGCTTCCGCAAATAATGTGCTGGATTACCTTATAGCACATAAAATGATTAATCCTGTAATTGCCGTTTTCGTCCCCCCTGTTGACCGTCAGCCGGAATATGCAGGGTCAAAGATCGACTTGTTTACATCCTTCATTACTACGGAGTTAATGCCCGTAATCGACCAGAAATACAGGACAAGTAAGGATCCAGCTAAACGTGCGACCCTTGGTGCTTCCGACGGGGGGAACATCGCGCTTTACCTGGGTGTTAATAAACCTGAAATCTTTGGCAGGATAGCAGCTCAATCCAGTGATGTGATACCTGCTATAAGCTCAGTGCTGCAGAATGGACCCAAACTCAATCTGGACTTCTATCTCGATATTGGCACTTACGACATAGCCACACTCATTCCCATGGTGCATGATCTTGCAAACCTTCTTCAGACAAAAGGTTATTCCTATTCTTTTCGTGAAATCCATGAAGGCCATAGCTGGGGAAACTGGAAAGAGCACCTCCGGCTCCCGCTGATGCAATTTTTTCCGTATACTAACGGTATCAATGAAAATTTACCAGGGAATGACATCCGCCTTGACCAGAACAGGCCCAATCCTTTCAGGAGGGATACCGACATTCGGTTTACCGTGCCTGCGGGGGCAAGAGTCCATCTCGATCTATGCGATTACTCAGGGAAATTCATTGAATCGATATTCTCGGGGACCGCTCCTGAAGCGACCAACAACATCAGGTTCAGTAACAGGAATTACAGGGCCGGCAATTATTTATGCACCCTGGAAGTTGAAGGATACAGAACCAGCAGGATAGTTACTATAATCAATTAACCAGTTTCAATTAAACCATGTAATACAGGCAATATGAAACATTTTTCTTTCATTTTATTCCTCTTCGGCTTTGCGATTCTTTTCCAGTCCTGCGGTTCAGGAACCGACATCCTTGTTTCAAAAGAACCGCAGATGCTGAAGTTGTCGGCCCCGGTCACGGTGAATACCTCTGACTCCACGGTGATTGAACTCGGAGATTATTTTCTTTATCCGAATAAAATCGATTCCTTCTTTGTCGACAAATCCCTCACAGCAAGGATAACAAAAGATTCACTGCAGATGATCCTCCGCCCCGGAGAACATAGTATACCCATACTAAGTACCCTCACAGTATGGTCAAAGGGATTTTCATACTCACTTATGCTGGAACGCTCGCAGAAAATCCATTTCCGTTTCGGTTTTGATCCCGGGAACAAAAAATACAAGAAGGTGCAGATCGCAGGGCAGATGAACGAATGGAATCCTTCGGCGGGATATATGTTCCTTAAGGAGGGTAAGTGGTATAACGATCTCTTTCTTTATCCCGGTAAATACCAGTACAAAATTGTATGCGACCGTAAATGGGCCTCCGACCGGAATAACCCCGACTCAGTATCGAACAACAATGGAGGCTTTAATTCCCTGCTTACGCTTGGAACCCTCAATTCCCCAAGCCTTCCGGCCCTGTACACACTTACTGCAGAAGGGAAAAAACTGAGCCTGGGTCTGAAAAACAAGGCCGATACCATTTTTGTACTTTGGGACAACCACCTGCTCGACGGCAAATTCTGGAAACACGACAGCAGCGGGATACAAATCAGCATTCCCAAGACAGCAGGTTCGTTCGAACGCAGCTTTATCCGTGCCTGGGCTGTGAATAAAACAGGTATTTCAAATGAGATACTGATACCCTTGAAGAGCGGAAAAGTAATCTCCGACGCTTCAAAACTTTCGAGGGCCGACAGGGAAGCAATGATATTGTATTTTATAATGGTCGACCGTTTCCGCGATGGGAACAAGGGAAACAACGCCCCAATAAAAGATAAGGATATTGATCCCAAGGTCAATTATATGGGAGGCGACCTCAGCGGCATCACAAAAGCCATTGAAGAAGGCTATTTCACTAAGCTGGGTGTAAATACACTCTGGATATCCCCCATAACCCAAAACCCGCTGAAAGGATATAATGAATTTCCGGCTCCTCACCGCAAATTCTCGGGTTACCACGGGTATTGGCCTATCACACTGACCACTGTCGACACAAGATTCGGAACGGCCGACGAATTACATCAACTGGTCAATGATGCCCATGGAAAAGGGATGAACATCGTGCTGGATTTTGTATCCCATCATGCCCACCAGGAATACCCGGTATTCAAAGCCCATCCTGACTGGATCACGATACTGGACCTCCCCGGAAAGAGAAAGAATATCAGGCTTTTTGACGAAAACCGTCTTACTACCTGGTTTGACATCTTCCTTCCGACTTTCGACCTTACCAAGCCGGAAGTGACCGAAATGGTTTCCGATTCCGCTGCTTTCTGGATCAGGGAATACAATATTGACGGATTCAGGCATGATGCGGCAAAACATGTCCCCGAAAATTACTGGCGTGTTTTGAATAAAAAACTTACTCAACAGGTGGTCATTCCCCAGGGAAGACAAGTTTACCAGATCGGTGAAACCTTTGGAAGCCGTGAATTGATCAAGAGCTATATCAATCCCGGCATGCTTGATGCACAGTTCGAATTCAATCTTTACTGGGATGCAAAGAACAGCTTTGCCCTGGATAATACATCCTTCAGAGATCTGAATTATTCGCTTCAGCAGTCGTTCAGCTATTTTGGAGAACATAACCTGATGGGTAATATCACCGGGAACCAGGACATGGTGCGTTTCATCTCCCTGGCCGGAGGTGCCCTCAGCAATACAGAGGATGCGGTTGAAGCCGGCTGGAAACGTGACATCCAGGTGAAGGACACCTTAGGGTATTATAAACTTGCCTCCCTGATAGCGTTCAATATGACCATACCCGGAATTCCCGTGATTTATTACGGAGATGAGTATGGGATGGCGGGTGCGGCAGATCCTGATAACAGGAGGATGATGAAATTCGACAGTCTTAATCCACATGAAAAAAAACTCCTGGCCACCACGACGAAACTGACCAATTTACGGCGAACAAGTATGCCCCTCGTTTACGGGGATTTCAGTACGATAAGGGTCAGCGAAAAAACATACATATATATGCGTTCCTACTTCGACAAGGCTGTTATAATTGTTTTTAACAAGGATAAAAATTCAAAAAAGTTAGAGTTTGACATTCCTGAAAGATTCGTCAAATCTGCTTTCATATCTAACTTCGGAAATACAATCACAGTAGACAAAGGGAAAGCACGTCTTACCCTGGCTGGTAATTCATTTGAAATCTTAAGTAATTAAACGGATTATGAAAAGAACATTAATTTTAATTGCAGCGATCCTGTTGGTCATGAGTGCTTGCAAACCAAAAACGGAACCCGGAACAAAGGGAGGGAAACTGGTACACGCAGAATGGACCAGGAATGCCACAATTTATGAAGTCAACGTTCGGCAATATACGCCCGAAGGAACTTTCAAAGCTTTTCAGCAGCACCTTCCACGGCTTCAAAAAATGGGTGTTGACATCTTATGGCTGATGCCTGTAAACCCGATTGGAATCAAGAACCGGAAAGGAAGCCTGGGCAGCTATTATTCGGTCAGGGATTACCTTGCAGTTAATCCTGAATACGGCACTATGGACGACCTGAAGGAGTTGGTAAAAAAAGCCCATGAACTGGGGATGTATGTAATTATTGATTGGGTAGCTAATCATACATCCTGGGATAATGCGCTTATTACACAGCATCCCGACTGGTATAAAAAAGATTCCAAAGGGAACATCATCGCTCCCGTTCCTGACTGGACCGATGCTGCCGCCCTCGACTATTCAAAGGAAGGGCTGAGGAAGTACATGACCGATGCCTTGTGTTTCTGGGTGAGGGAAGCCGATATCGACGGTTTCCGTTGTGATGTGGCAGGCATGCTGCCTGTAAGTTTCTGGAACCATGCGATGCCGGAAGTAAGAAAGATTAAACCCATTTTCACCCTTGCCGAATGGGAAACCCCTGAGATGCATGATACTGCTTTTGATGCTACTTATTCCTGGGAGCTTTACAAACTTGGGAACGATATTGCCACAGGTAAAAAGACTGCCGATAAAATTGATTCCAATTACGCTGCAGAAATGAAAAAATTCCCATCCGATGCTTACAGGATGAGGTTTACAACAAATCATGATGAAAATTCCTGGAACGGAAGCGAGTACGAACGGCAGGGGCCTGCGGCAATGACCTTTGCAGTTTTTAGTTTTACCTTCCCAGGCATCCCCCTGATCTATACCGGCCAGGAATCGGCAATGAGCAAGAGGCTGCGTTTTTTCGACAAGGATACTGTTAAGTGGGGAACATATCCCCTGCAGGCCTTCTACACAATCCTCTGCAACCTGAAGAAAACAAACAAGGCTCTTCAGAACGGAAATTCGGGATCAACATTTTCAAAGGTACGTAACGACCAGGAACAGGCAGTATATTCCTTTATGCGCGAGAAAGATAATTACAAGGTCCTTGTTATCCTTAACCTTTCCCCGAACACCTGTTCTGTTAAATTTCAGGACGGCATTCCGGGAGGTAAATGGGAATCGGTATTTACCAGGGAAAAGCTGGTTACAGGCCAGCGTAAACCTATGCAACTGAAACCCTGGGAATACAAGGTTTTTCAGGCAATATGAAAGAAACCTTTACCCGGATATCAGATATCAGATATCTGATGTCTGATATCCGATATCTGATTTTCTATGAAAAGTGACTTTTACTTCATAATCCTGCTGATATCCTGCATCCTGATGGTTACCTGCCAATCACAAGCCCAGGGGAATGATGCCTTTCAAAAGAGAGGGAGTATTGCCGAAACCTTCCAGCCCCTCCCCTTTTTCGAAGTTGTTCCCCTGGGCTGGATCAAACAACAGATGCAGGATAACCTTAAAGGGTTTACCGGCCATCTCGATTCCCTTGTTCCGGACCTGATCCTACATGACGACATTTACGGGAAAGACAGGTTAAGCAGGCATACAAAATCCAAGGATGTTGGCGCTATAACCGAAAACGGTGAATTGCAGGCCCAGTTCCTGTGGTGGAATAGCGAAACCCAAAGCAACTGGCGTGACGGGTATATACGTTCGGCCATACTTACGATGGACCAGGCGCACATTGCAAAGGCTAAACAATACATCCTGAAGATGATTTCAACCCAGGATAGTGACGGTTACCTGGGCATTTACGATAAGGACCTCAGGTATAAATTCGATAACGAGAACGGCGAGCTTTGGGCAAAAACCACCTTGCTCAGGGGGATGCTGGCCTGGTATTATTTCACCCGGGATTTCGCCATACTCAAGGCCATAGAATCGGCTGTAAGTAATGTCATGGTGAACTACCCGGCTTATAAGTCCCATCCCTTTCATTCGGTAAATCCTGATGCCGGCGGACTTACCCACGGTCTTGCATTTACCGATATTCTCCAGGAGCTTTGGAGGATAAACGGGAAAAACGAGTACCGCGATTACTGTCTTTTCCTGTATAAAGATTTCTCGGAGGAAGTGTTGAACGAGGATGCCCAATTCATGAAACTTATGGATACAACCCTGCCATTGAAAGGGCATGGAGTTCATACATACGAGCATCTGCGTTCCCTTGCGGCTGCATATTACACCTCGGCCAATCCTGGTTTGAAAGCTGCCCTGAAGAATTTCCTTGTGAAAATCGCCCCTGAGACTGCTGCTTCGGGGGGCCCTGCAGGTGACGAATGGATTGCAGGCCGAAAAGCCGATGCGACCGGCCGGGGATATGAATATTGTTCGATCCATGAGCTTCTTAACAGTTATACCGACCTTCTTGCCAAGACCGGTGATGCAGATTTCGGAGAACTGACAGAAAAAATGTTCTTTAATGCTGCGCAGGGTTCCAGGAACCCTTTTGAAAGTTCAATCGCCTATCTGAAGACCGACAATTCCTATTCCATGTGCGGGGGCCTGAACGGGGATACTACGGTAAAAACCCAGACCCGGTATAAATATTCCCCCGCACACCAGGATGTCGCAGCTTGTTGCGTTCCTAATGCAGGACGAATTGCTCCGTATTATGTCCAAAGCATGTGGATGAAAGACAGCAAAGCCCTGATCGCAACTTTACTTGGCCCGTGTGAAGTTGAAACAAGTATCATGGGCAAGCGGGTAAACATAGAAGAACAAACTGCTTATCCTTACGATTACAAAGTCACATTTATTGTTACCACCCATGAAACGGAATTTGACCTGAAGATCAGGAGGCCTTCCTGGGCGACCAAGATCATCGTAAGCGTGGAATACAAGGAAGATAAGGGTTATATTTCAATTCACAAACGCTGGAAGGGAGAAGAATCAGTAAGCATACAGTTCTTTCCTGAAGCAGCAGTAAGGCAGGATATCAATGGGGAATATTTTTACACATACGGCCCCCTTGTACTGGCAAGGCCTTTACAGAGCATAGGTATCCAAACCAAAACCTATCCCCTGAAAGAATTCCGCGATATGCATTACAGGCCTTTAACCATGAGTGTTCTGGAATATGCTAACGAGGGTGTAAAACAAACAAAGCCTGACAGGCTTGAGTTTTCAACGGCCTTGTACAACCCTGTAAGCAAAAAAAACGAACCTGCGATCCTCATTCCGATGGGCCAGACAATTCTCCGCCAGGTCACTTTTAAACCAAAATCAGAAGATAAGTGAAATGAAAAGATCATTCATCGCTTTCGCCCTGCTCTGCCAGTTTACAGTTTTTGCCCAGGAGGGCAAGACTCCTCCTGACCAGCCACCCTCCTGGTCTAAAACCGCGATCTGGTACCAGATCTTTGTTGAGAGGTTCAATAACGGGGATAAGAAGAATGATCCCAGACCGGAGGATATAAACATCCCTCCAATGAAGCAGTTTGCACCTCAGGGATGGACCGTTACGCCATGGACACATAACTGGTTTGAACAGGAAGACTGGGCTAAGGCAACCGGCCAGCCCTTTATGGACAACCTCCAGTACAGGAGATTCGGCGGGGACCTACAGGGAGTCCTCAACAAACTGGATTACCTGAAAGACCTGGGGATCAACGCGATTTTCATCAATCCCATCAATGATGCGCCTTCCCTTCACAAATATGATGCCCGTTCCTACCATCATGTCGATGTAAACTTCGGTCCTGACCCCGAAGGAGATAAACGTATTATTGCACTTGAGAACCCTGCAGATCCGGCCAGCTGGAAATGGACATCCGCCGACAAATTATTTTTGAAGATTGTAGCGGAAGCGCATAAGCGCGGGATGAAAGTTATACTTGATTACTCATGGAACCATACCGGTGTGATGTTCTGGGCATGGCAGGATGTTCTCGAAAAGCAGTCTGCATCAGCTTATAAGGACTGGTATGATATTATTTCCTTTGATGATCCGAAAACACAAGAGAACGAATTCAAATACCGCGGCTGGGTTGGGATTGAAAGCCTTCCGGAGATCAAAAAAGTAAATATCACTACCAAACGTGAAAACGGCCATCCCTATGAAGGCGATATCAATCCCGGGGCAAAGCAACATATTTTCGCAGTTACAAAGCGCTGGCTCGCTCCCGATGGAGATAAAGGGAAAGGCATAGACGGTTTCAGGCTGGATGTTGCTGACCAGATCGGGCTCGTATTCTGGCGCGACTGGAGGAAATTTGTGCGTTCAATCCAGCCAGATGCATATCTCATCGGTGAGATATGGTGGGAGCAATGGCCTGACAAGCTGATGAACCCGGTTCCTTATACCAAAGGCGACGTGTTTGATGCAGTAATGTTTTACCAGGTGTACAAGCCGGCAAGGTATTTCTTTGCGAAGAACGACTACCAGATCGATGCAAAACAGTTCCGCGACAGTATTGAGTTCCAATGGAACAGGCTGAGGCATGAAAATCTTTATGCCATGATGAATGTTTCATCCTCGCATGATGCACCGCGGCTGCTGACCGATTTCTATAATCCTAACAAGTACAAATATCATGCACTCCCACGTGATAATTCTTCCTATAAAACCGGAAAACCCGATCCTGAAACTTATAAGAGGCTGAAACTTTACCTGGTATGGCTTTTTACCACTGTTGGAGCCCCTCAGATCTGGAACGGGGAAGAAATGGGAATGTGGGGCGAAGATGACCCAGATTGCCGTAAACCTTTGTGGTGGAAAGAATACAAGTTTGATCCCGAGTACAGGAATAACTACCAGCCCGGTGAGAAAATCTACGACCCGGTAGGGTTCAACCAGGAGCAGTTTGATGTTTACAAAAAGCTTGTTCACCTGCGGAAGGCCAATCCCTTGCTGAGCAAGGGCAAATTTGAGTTCCTGGTGACCGAAGGGAGCAAACTGGCTTTTAAAAGGTCTGAGGGTAAAAATGAACTTATCATCCTGATCAATGCAGGGTCCGCCACCCAGACTTTTCTTCTTGATAGCGGAAGAGGATACACCGATCTCCTGAGCAACAAACCCTTTAAAGGAGGAAAAGCAATCCTGGAACCTTTCACCGCGTTGATACTTCAGCCTATCAGCAGGTAAATACAAATTTTAAATTTATCAGACATGAAGAAACTGGCGTTTGCCATCATGGTGTTAATGATCTCCTCTGATTCATTTTCCCAGCAGGTTTGTGTTGCTTCCGGAAGGGTTCAGAGGTTTGAAAATTTTCATTCGCAGTTTGTGGCGGCAAGGACTATTGATGTTTGGCTTCCTGAAAGCTATTCAACAGGTAAAAAATATGCAGTATTATACATGCACGACGGGCAGATGCTTTTCGACAGTTCATCCAATTGGAACCACCAGGAATGGGGTGTTGATGAGACGGCCGGGATGCTGATGAAGAAGCAGAAGATCCGTGACTGCATCGTGGTAGGGATTTGGAATAACGGGAAGTACAGGCATTCCGAGTATTTCCCTCAAAAACCTTTTGAGTCATTGACGAAAGAGCAGCAGGATACAATTTATTCCTCCACAAGGACCAAGACAGAAGCATTGTTTGCAGCAAATGTACAGTCTGACCGCTACATGGAATTCCTGGTTAAGGAGCTGAAGCCATTTATCGACAGTGCTTTTTCAACATTTCAGGACAGGGGGAATACGTTTATTGCAGGTTCCAGCATGGGCGGGTTGATAAGTCTTTACGCAATTTGCGAATATCCCGGGGTATTCGGGGGTGCTGCCTGCCTTTCAACCCACTGGCCTGGAATCTTGAGCACCCGGAACAATCCAATACCTGCTGCCTTTATGAGTTACCTCAATTCCCATCTCCCCGATCCGTCAACACATAAAATTTATTTCGATTATGGCGACCAGACGCTCGACAGCATGTACAAACCTTACCAGGTACAGGCCGATGCTATCATGAGGTCAAAAGGTTATACTTCAGAAAACTGGATGACAAGGGAATTCCCAGGCGAGAACCACTCTGAAAAGGCATGGGCCAAACGGCTTAATATCCCATTTGAATTTCTGTTATCCTCTGGAGGGAAGTAGCCAGGCTTGTTTGCAACGAAAAAAAAAGAGGCTGAACCGGTACGGTTCAGCCTCTTTTTTAGTGTTGGAAATGAATCCTAGTTTTTCTTCAGCTGATATTTGTAAACAGGCTGGCTCAGGTTAAGAATAACAGTATAGTTCCCGGCGGCAGCAACTGTGATGTTGGCTCCACCGCTCGAAAGTTTGCCGGTGTTGCTTCCATCATCCCCGTAGTTGAGGTCCCATGCATGGTTGGCACGGAATTTCAGGCCGGCTGCAGTAAGGCTAAGTGTGGCCGACCATGTTTTTGCGATGGTATCATAAGTCATATCCGTATCGGTATTCCATCCGCCCGGTGTGGCATCTCCAATCAATGACCATGCTGTCCTCAGGAAAGTATGCTTCAGGTTGGGGAGGTCGACATTGAGTTTATAGTAACCATGCGGACCTGATGCAATGTTAGCTCCATTAGGGTTAAGAGTACCGTCAGCGCCATCATCGCCCCAGTTGGTCGACCAGCTGTTTCCCTGGCAATATTTGAAAAGAGCATTGTCGATACCCATCCAGATATATCCTTCATAGAGTCCGTTGGATTTTGGTGAGGCGATCGTGGTCGTGGAATCACCAGGATTCCAGCCCTGGTAGCTGCCGGGTACGAAAAGGATAGGATATACTATTTTCACGAAATAAGGTGTAATAGTCTGGGGGATAACAACCGAGTAAAGCAGCGGAACATTTGAATTGACAGTAGAAGTCACCCTGAATTCCAGGTTAATTGGAGTAGGGTTCTTTGGATCGTACTCCATGGGGAGTATTTTCTGGTTCAGGTCGTACGTGTTGATGGAACTCTGCAACAAGCTGTTGACCTGTACTACCGGAATAGCATTTTTAAAATTATTTCCGGCCATATCCATCTCAACGAGATAGGTTACTACCAGCGGCTGACCATATTGCGAAGCCGTCCATGAATAAGTGACCGGCACAGCCGAGTCGCTCTTCTTCAGAACGATCTGAGCCCCGCTCACAAGGTTTAAAACCGAGGCACTCGGGGTAGACGTAAGTGTGGCCTTGGTCTCATCCTTTTTGCATGAAAGGACGCTCAGCAGACCAAGAACCAGGATTATTATTGATATTTTTTTCATAGTATCTGGGTTTTAAACTTATTAATATCCGATATTTTGCTTAAGATTTGGATTGGCGGATACATCAGAAGAAGGTATCGGGAAGAGGTTATAGAAGGACTCAGTGGAAATACCATTTTTCACCCCGCCTTTCCAAGGCCACACATAGGTACTGGTGCTGAATTTGCCAAAACGGATGAGGTCGGTTCTGCGTACACATTCCCAGTACAATTCACGGCCTCTTTCGTCAAGGATAAAGGGCAGAGTAAGCTGAGCAGAGGTAATATCACCCGCTTTATCGCTATATGCTCTTTCACGCACGGCATTAACATATCCAAGAGCCTGGGCAGCACTTCCACCGCCACCTCCTCTGAGTACGGCTTCGGCATACATCAGGTAAACATCGGCCAACCTGAACAGCGGGAAGTCTGTAGAGCAGTATGTTGGATTTGATCCTGCAACTCCTGCACTGGTAACATTCCTGAATTTGGTGATAGCATAACCATCAGTGAATACTCCTATATCATTGATTTCAAGTGATTGTCCGTCACTCCAGAACATAGCCCTGTGGTCATAGGGGTTCATCTTCAGGATGTAGGTATAATCAGGAATTCCAAGTTTCAGGGTGATGAGATATGTACCGGCATCAGGAACATTAATATTGGCGCCGCCCTCAACCAGGATACCGGTTCCTCCATTGTCACCGTAATTGATATCCCATCCGCCATTGGCACGGAATTTAAGAGTTCCGGCAGTTAGGTCAACTGTAACGGTCCAGGTGTTTGATGTAGGATCATAAACCATAGGTGTATCGTTAGACCATCCGCCCGGAGTTGCATCACCAATCACAGCCCAGGTCGTTTTAACGACACTATAAGTAAGTGCAACAGTATCAATGTTTACTTTATAATACCCTGCATCGGCAACAGAAATATTGTCGCCATTGGGTACCAGGGTCCAGTTTGTACCACCATAATTATGGTCCCAGCTTGGGGTTGTACAGAATTTAAATTGCTGGTTGGTATTTGCCATATACAGGTAGCCTTCGTATTTACTGTCACTTCCTTTGGATGCGATCACGGTTTTGGTGTTGGTAGGATCCCATCCCTGGTAACTTCCAGGACAATAAACAACAGGATAAGCTTTCGGGCTTTTAGGTGGTGTGGGTGATGTGTACAGTCCATTTTTCAGGCCCGGATAAAAGAGCTGAACGATGGGTTTTGTTGTACGTGTACCGCCCCAGCCTCCGCTGACTCCGAAATCGGCAGGTTTCATACTTCCGCCAATAGCTGCGCAGATCACGAAAGTGGTACCACCCCATGTCTGGGTATGATTTCCGTCATATTCAATCGGGAATATGATTTCGGGACTGGTATTATTATCGGCAAGGAACAGATTTTTGTATTTCGGATCGAGGGTATAACCGGCACCAATAACATTGTTGCAATAGGTTATACAGTCGGTATACCTGGGAGTCCCGGTATAAACCTCGGCATTCAGGTATAATTTGGCTAAAAGCGTCCAAACTGCGCCTTTATCGGCACGTCCGTATTCATTGGCACGGGCAGCGGTAATAGCAGGTTCAATGGCTTTTAGTTCCGATTCAACATAAGCGAACAGATCGGCACGGCTCTTCTGTGGAGGGAAGAACTTACCGGGAGCATCGTTTTCTGTCACAAAAGGGACATTACCAAACAGGTCAAGGGCATGATAATAACTTAAGGCCCTCAGGAAACGTGCCTCGGTGCGGTAGTTCTGAACATTGATTTTATCCTGGCCGGTAATGCCACGAGAATCAAGTTTACTGTCGTCTGATTCCCTGATGAATTCATTGCAAAGGCTGATCTGGTAAAAGATTCTGTAATACATTGCTGCAATAAACACATCGCCTGAACCCCAGGTCTGGGAATGAAAATTATGGATTGTCTGGTCATTCCATGAAATTACTGCTTCATCGGTTGTAAGTTCCTGGTGATACCAGTATCCACGCAAGTATTCTCCGAACCCTTCGTCGATCCCGGCAATATCGGGATTTCCTGCGGGGCCCTGCTGGCCTGATACTGAGAGGCCTGCATAGCATTTTGCCAAAACCTGCTTGTACCCGGCAGCTGTTGAATAAGCATTATCCGGGGTTATCAACTTTGGATTGATTGGTGTGGTATTCAAATCCTTGACGCAGGAGGCGAAGAACAGCGTCAGCGCTGTTACTATGAATGTTATTTTTAATATTCGTTTCATCTTTCTAATTTTTTAATGTTATAACTTAAGACTAACACCTATAACATACACCCTTGATCTCGGATACATATTGTTATCAATACCTAAGGATGAACCAAGGTTCACTTCAGGATCAAGTCCCTTGTACTTGGTAATCGTGAAAACATTGTTCACGGTAAATGAAATACCGAGATTGAGTGTGTTCTTCACAAGGTTCCCGAAGTTATAACCGAGGGTGAGGTAGTCAAGCTTAAAAAACGAAGCGTTCTGCACATAATAATCGGAAAGATATTGCTGGTTCACAAACCCTGTATTTGTAACCGAAGTGGCAACATTACCCAGGTATGGACCTTCAGGGCGGTAAAGATTGGCATACACTCCCCTGTTTGCTTCAACATTGTTATACATGTAATTTCCGATATTGGCATGGCCGCTGGCGGCAAGACTCCACTTTTTATAATTAAGTCTTGTATTTATACCAAACGTAAAAGTTGGATTCGGGCTCTTGTATGTATACCTGTCGGCATCGGTTATCTTACCGTCGCCGTTCCTGTCAACATATAATCCTTCGATAGGATTTCCATTGGCATCATACACCTGCTGGTATACATAAAATGAATTGATCGGGCTTCCTACCCTGTCGATCTGAACGGTGTTACCCACACCACCGCTGATCCCGCCTACCATAATACCGGGGTAGTTTGGATCATCGGAAATGTTCAGCTTCGTAATCTTATTCTTATAAGTAGTAGCATTGAAGCCGATATCCCAGTTCCAGTCCTTGGTTACAATGGGCTTGACATCAAGAGTAAATTCAACGCCGGCATTGTTCATGCTTCCTACATTGGTCCACACATAGTTGGAAAGGTTGGTTCCTGCAGGGACAGGGATGAAATTCAACATATCCTTGGTATCCTTGTAGAAATAATCAACCGAAGCAGTAATCCTGTCTTTCAGGAAACCCAGGTCAATCCCCACGTTCCAGGTAGATGTGGTTTCCCATTTGATATTGGGATCATATGCATCGGGGCGTAATGTCTGATACCAGACATTCCCGAACTGGTACATAGCGAACCTGTCACTCTGGGTATAAATAGGAATATAAGGATACCAGTTGCTGGAAATATCCTGCTGACCGGTTTGTCCCCAGCCGAGTCTCAGTTTTAACTGGGAGATGACTTTCGAATCCCTTAGGAATTTCTCGTCATTGATCTTCCAGCCAAGGGCAACTGAAGGAAATAATCCCCAGCGGTTGCTTGAAGAGAACCTTGAAGAACCGTCATCACGAAGGGTGGCAGTTAGCAGGTACCTGTTTTTAAAGGTATAATTGAAACGTCCGTAAAAAGAAACGAGGTAATATTCCTGCTTTACTATAATGGTATCGGCATGAGCACTGTCGTGAGGCACATTCCCATTGTAATTATTATTGTTGACCCAGAAATGCTGCCATGAATATCCAGCCATTACGTCAAATTTACTGCTGATACTCTTAACCTCTTTCAGATAACTCAGGTAAAAATCGAGCAGGCTGTTCTTTTTGGTCTGATCGTAATTGTTGTCAATACCTTTGTTGAAATAATTCCAGGTAGCATAGGTAGGCACATAATTATTGCCTTTGCTCCATGAATAATCCATACCAAGGTTCAAATTGACCCTCATATCGGGGAAGAAATGAAGTTTGTAATCGAATTGTGCATTACCCAGGAACCTGTTAACAGACGAAGTATTATCAGTTAACTTCAAACGGGCAACAGGGTTCGTTGTTGCCTGGCGAACAGGGTCACCATTCGGTTGCAGCCATGCCCAAAAGCCGCCGTATGCATTTGGTATGGTCTGTGCCTGGTTACCGTATGCATAAACTTCCTGGGTCGGGTCAAAAGCGACGGCATCACCTATCGCCGACTGGTCTGCAAACTTGTTCTTTTCATTCATGTACTTGGCATTGATATTGATCTTCAGATAATTCTTGAAGAAAGTAGGATTCACTGTCAACCCCAAGGTTGTCCTTCTCATATTGTCGGTAAGAAGGGTACCATCCTGGTAAGAGTATCCCAGAGAAACACGGTACGGCATTGTGCTGACTGCCCCGGTAAATGCCAGGTTATGGTCAGTTCCGACTGCGGTCTTGTAAATTTCTTTTTGCCAGTCTGTGTTGGCTTTACCAAGCAGTGTATCAACACCCGGATTGTTCGGGTACCTCTGTAAAACAAGTGCGCGGAAATCATCGCCATTATACACACTGATAGTTTTCGGAACAGTGGAGATGGATACATTACCGGAATATTCAAGGCCGAATTTCTTAGCACCGGTTGCTCCTTTTTTGGTTGTTATGATGATAACACCATTGGAAGCGCGGGAACCGTAAATTGCGGTAGCAGAAGCATCTTTCAGAACGGTATATGTTTCAATATCATCAGGGTTCAGCATCCCCAGAGTGCTACGGGCACCCGAAGTGGAGGCATTGTCAATGGCGACACCGTCAACAACGAGCAAAGGATCGTTGTTCGCGTTGATAGAAGAACCGCCACGTATACGGATGATAGCATCGCCACCAGGTGCACCACCGGTTGTAGTAACCTGAACACCGGCTATTTTCCCAACGATCAACTGTTGAGGAGATTGAATATTCCCCTGGTTAAAATCCTTGCTGCTGATTGCAGCAACAGAACCTGTAGCATCAGACTTCTTCACTGAACCGTAACCGATAACGACAACCTCATTAAGGCTCTTCGTACCTACAGACAGCGATACATCGAGGGTCCGTTGTTCCGCTATTGTAATTTCCTGTGACATGTAACCGACATAGGAAAAAACAAGCACTGCATCCTTCTTGACTTTGATGGAGTATTTTCCGTCAATATCGGTAACAGTACCTGTTGTCGTATTTTTAACAACGATAGTTACCCCCGGGAGTACACTTCCATCTGTCGCATCTGTTACTTTACCCGAAACCGTAATCTCCTGAGCATAAGCGATAGATGCTGATGCCAAGGCGAAGAAAAGAATCAGGTAACGCAACCAAAGTACACGTTTCTTCATAGAGATAATTTTAAAATGTTAGTTTTCCGTTAATTGAATTTTTCGTATATGCTTTATATATTGATTTTGCAGTGCAGAATTAATAAAAAAATGCTTACAATGAGTATAATTTTATACGTTTTTTTTTAGAAATCAGTTAACTCATTGATTATGAAGTAATAAAAATCCAAAGGCATCTGTTTAAAATTTAACAAATCCCTCCTGGAGAATATATGTACCTGTGGTTTTATTACCTTTGTGGAAAATTAAACCCGTCAGCATGAAAAGGCTTTTGAGTTCCTTTATAACCCTTCTATTGATCATTTTTGCTATCTGGCCGGCCTCAGGCCAGGTTATCGTAACAATTCCGGTGTACCCCACCGACATTGATTCATGTACCGTTATTTTCGATGCCTCAAAAGGCAGCGCAGGGCTTTATAACGTTTCTCCTCCCATTTATGCCCATACCGGGGTCATAACCAACCTGAGCTCTTCCACATCCGACTGGAGATATGTTCTTGCCGCATGGAATGTGAATATTCCAAAAGCAAAAATGACACCATTGGGGAATAATCTTTATAGTATCAAATTGCTTCCGAGCATCAGGGCATTTTATGGTGTTCCTGCCGGGGAATCAATTTTAAAACTGGCCTTTGTCTTCAGGAACTCCGATGGTTCAAAAACAGGGAAGGAAGCAAACGGCGGTGATATTTTCGCCAATGTATATCCTACGATTACAAGCGTCAAGATCAACCTGCCCCAGAATAAAAACCTCTTCCTTTCGGCCGGAGATCCAATACCTGTTGATGCTACTAGCCCCCTTGCCGATACCATGAAACTGTTCCTTAACGGGAACCTCATTAAAAAGATTTCCGGCCATGAGATCACCGACACCCTTATGGCCGATAGTTTTGGGCATAACTGGGTAAAACAATGGGTAAAGATCATGGCAAAAAATGATACTGCCGCTGCAGCGGATTCATTTTGTTATACAGTTGTCCCGTCTCCTTCAGTAGCGCCCTTGCCTGCGGGCATTAAAGCCGGTATAAATTACCAGGATTCAACCCATGCCGTGCTTTGCCTTTATGCACCCGGGAAAAATTCATGTTTCGCAATCGGTGATTTTACCAACTGGGATCAGGATTCACTCCATTACATGTTCAAAACCCCCGATGGGAACAATTTCTGGATACAACTCAGTAACCTGGTCCCCCGCAGGGAATACATCTTTCAATACCTGGTTGACGGGACTATAAAAATTGGCGATCCTTTTGCCGATAAAGTTAGCGACCCGAATGATCAGTTTATCGACGCGGCGACCTATCCCGATCTCTTACCATATCCTACAGGAAAAACTACCGGGATTGCCACAGTATTGCAAACAGCCCAAACTCCTTACCCATGGTCTTCCGCCGCATTTACCCCACCGGCCGTTACCGACCTGGTGATTTATGAATTGCTGATCAGGGATTTCACTGCGGGGCATACTTACCTTTCCCTGATCGATACGCTTGACTACCTGAAAAACCTTGGGATCAACGCCATTGAGCTGATGCCGGTAATGGAATTTGAAGGCAATATAAGCTGGGGTTACAACCCCAATTACTCGTTTGCCGTGGATAAATATTACGGGCCAAAAAACACCCTGAAGCAGTTCGTGGAGGCGGCTCACTCTAAAGGAATGGCCGTGATCCTCGATATCGTTTGCAACCATCATTTCGGTTCCTCCCCCCTCGTCCAGCTTTACTGGGATAATCAGAATCAGAGGCCTGCCGCTAACAGCCCGTGGTTCAACCCGATTCCAAAGCATCCCTATAATGTAGGTATGGATTTCAACCACGATCTTCCTGCAACCCATTCGTATATGTTTCGGCTCGTAAAATACTGGCTTCAGGAATACCATGCCGATGGCTACCGCTTCGACATGTCGAAAGGGTTTACCCAGGTAAATTCATATCCTGATAATGTAAGCCTTTGGGGTCAGTACGACCAGAACCGCATAAACATCCTGAAAATATACGCCGATACAGTATGGTCGGTTAAACCCGCAGCATATATGATCCTGGAACATTTTGCCGACAATAGCGAGGAAACAGTCCTGGCCAATGCAGGCATGATGCCCTGGGGTAACGGCAATACTAATTATAATAACGCCTCCGGCGGATGGGTGAGCGGCAGTTCTTCCGATTTAAACTGGGGCTCATATAAAAACCGGAACTGGAACCAGCCAAACCTGGTCTGGTATATGGAAAGCCATGACGAAGAGCGCCAGATGTACAAGGATTACAGCGCAGGCAACAGCAGCAACCCACCGTACAACCCGAAAGATACGGCAACAGCCCTTCAGAGAGGTGCCCTTTGTGCCAATTTCTTTTTCAGTATCCCTGGTCCCAAAATGATCTGGCAGTTTGGAGAACTGGGTTATGATTACTCCATTAATTATCCCTCGGGGACATCCTCTTCAAGGCTTGACCCCAAGCCCGTACGATGGGATTATTACACCCAGTGGGGAAGAAAGTACTTATACAATATATACCGCTCTCTGATAGAACTGAAAAAGACCCTTCCTGTTTTCAAAACAAGCACCTTCACCATGGCTGCTTCGGCACAGGTTAAAAGGATTGTTCTTACCGATCCTTCAATGGACGCCCTTGTGCTGGGGAATTTCGATGTGATAAACAGGAATGTCATTCCAGATTTCACAAAAACAGGTATGTGGTATGAATATTACAGCGGAGACTCACTTTCTGTCGCCGATGTTGCCGCCCCTCTCGCATTCAAGCCCGGTGAATACAGGCTTTATACAACAGTCAGGCTGCCAAAACCCGTTTTCACAGGAATAGAAACTCCCGGAACTGATTTGCAGGCGGCATGCCGTATCAGGGTGTTCCCTAATCCTTCCGAAGGTCCCCTGTATTTCGAACTTCTGAACGAAAAACCGGTAAATGTCAATCTTTCTGTAATCGACCTGAGCGGAAGACCTTGCGGAACCGTTTTCGAAGGCAGGCTTAATCAGGGAGTGCAGGTTTTCCAATGGCAACCGGCCGGTAAACTAAAACCCGGTATGTACTTTTATAAACTGCTTTCACCCGGAGGTTCTTATAGCGGAAAAATAATAATCCTTTAAGCCCTTTACACAGACGCAGAGACTAAATCAGGACTGAAAGCGTTAATTTTCTATCTTTGCACCGCAATCCGCCTAACCTGAAATGAAAAAATCTATTGTATTATTCTGTACTTCACTGATCCTGCTCTGCGGCATGTCGGCCTTTCAAAAGGGCTTTGCAGCTGCCGACACTGTTTTTGTCCTCTCAATGGAGGTCAATATGACCAAAGCCGTGAGTGGCGGAATTTTCAACCCCTCGCTGGATCATCTCTATGCAGTATTTGATACGGGTATTTCCGAACAACAACTTGTAAACTCAGGTGGCAACAAATTCACCCTGCTGCTCGTCCAGGGCCTCGATTCAGGCGCAGTGTATCATTTCAGATTCAGGATAAACAATTTCCTGACAGAGACGGTTGACAGGCAGATCCTCATAGGACAGGGTATTAATTATTATACTTGCTGGTGGAATAACGATTACCTGAATTATACCTGGTTCCAGGTCGATATGAGTTACATGGTGCAACAGCATTCCTTCAGACCCGATACTGATTTTGTTGACATTGCCGGGACCATGAACAATTTCCAGGGCTCCCCTCCACTCACTCGTATGGGTTCCAGTTATATGTATCAAACAATGTACAATATCGACCCCGGCACGGTCACCGCCTTTAAATTCAGGATCAACGGAGATACAAGCAAAGCCGAGCTTAAAGGTCAGCTAAGCCGGTTCCTGCTGGCACCCGACAGCGTTTGCCACCCGCTATACTGGTTCAATAATTATAATCCTTCAAAGGTTCCGATGACGTTCTACTGCAACATGAAATATATGGCCAGGGCCGGGCATTTCAGCCGCCAGAAAGACCATGTTGATGTTGCCGGCTCCTTTAATGGTGAGGGGGCATACGACATCCTTTATGATGATAACAGGGATACCATATATTCTGCGACTGTCCTGATCGACACCAGCTATTATAAACTTAGCCCTGTAAGCTTCAAATACCGTATAAACAGCTCTTGGGCGACTGCCGAACTCCAGGGCGGACCTTCCAGGAACTACATTCTTCATGATACTGCCATTGGAAGGAATATCGACAGCTCCTGGTTCAACAACTGGAATCCCAACCAGGAAACACGGCCATTTGCCACAAACGTTACCATACAGGGCAATTACATATTTAAGCAGGTTGTTACAGGCGTTTATTCTTATGAAAATATTAACGGTATCAAAGAAGGGATAAGCACTTACCAATGGTACCGAAGCACCGACTCTCTTGGCATCAGCATTACTCCTATCGATACTGCAACGAAAATTACTTTTATCGTCGACACCACCTGTATCCACAAGTGGCTGGTATTTGAAGTTACTCCTATTGCTGTAAGCGGTGATTCCGCAATAGGAATGCCATACAGGGTCATCACGAAATCTTCGGTTGGCTATGTCGGGATTTCAGAACAGAACAATTTTATTTCCCTGGTTTATCCAAACCCCAGCAGCGGAAATGTCATCGTTCAGGGGCTTTCCGATATCATGAAGATTGAGCTCTATGACCTTACCGGCAGGATTGTTTTCGTTGCTGATGGATTGAACTCGAAGAGAGCCCTGATCAGTCCGTCCACACTAATGCCGGGTATATATCTCCTTAAAGCCAGCGGCCGCGATCATGAAAATGGCTGGGCAAGGATAGTAAGGCAATAACTGGATTCGGGAGCCGGGGAAAGATACAGTTCGTTAGCTTTGTTTCAGGAATAAATCAAGCCTTCATTAAAAAATCAAGTGCGGCACCCTCCTCATATTCTATTGGTGACTGTCCATGTCTGAATACCCTCAGAGTTCGTTTGCCTTTCAGTTCAATTGTCCCTCCCTCTATCCAGAAAAGACACCCCTCGCGTAAACCAACAACACTGGTGTTCCTGTTCACAGCCAGGAATTCCATAATTCTTTGTTCCCTTGTTTCTCCTGCATGACCCTGCGGGTTTGAATCCAGGTAGTGGGGGTTGATCTGGAAAGGGATAAGATCAAGGCAATTGAACGATGCCGGTTCAGCAATAGGCATATCATTTGTTGTTTTCATTGTCGGGCATGCAACATTGGCCCCTGCACTCCATCCTATATAAGGAGTCCCCTGCCTGACCTGCTCTTTGATTGCATGCATGATTCCGGTTTCATGCATCAGTTTAACCAAATGGAAAGTATTACCTCCTCCAACGACTATGCATTCTGCTTTTTTAACAGCTGTTTTCGGGTCGGTTGAATGATGAATTGAAACCAGTTTTACGCCGAAACCTCCAAAAATACTGCTCACCCTTTCTTCATATACATTGTAGGAACCCTGGACACTTTCAGTGGTCAGGTTAACCCCTGCATATGGAATGAAAAGAACCGAGCGGACCGAGAATTTCTTCAGGAAATTGTCAATATACGGCTTGGGCCAGCCGAGATATTCCTCCCCGGAATTGGTCGAGTTACTTAGAAGCAAAAGATTTCTATGCATCACTACAGGTTTAAAAAGTAAAGGTAGTTGAATTTTACTTAAGCTGCTTAAGTGTACCTGTTTTCCACTCTTGGAGGTACACTTCCGTAAACCGGTTCATCCATGAATTGGATGCGGAATAGCGGCGTACAATGTCCTGAGGGTCGGCTTTGAGATATACAGGTTTATCCTTTGCCGCAAGCAATCGTGCCAGCTTTTCCTGGTAGACGACAGATTGCTCGTAAGGCATCCCCTGCACATGCAGAAGCATCAGGTAACGCAACGCTTCAACAGGTTCATTTACAGCGCAATAATATTCGAGTGCCTGTATTGAAATAAAAGGATTGGATTTGTTCATAACATAATCATATACCGAAGTCAGAGGTAGTCCGAAATGATCTATTCGTTTCAGGGAGTAAAAATTCTCGTTGGCTGCAAGGATCTGAAGTCCTGTTTCATAATCCCCGGCAGCCATTGACCTGTTTACTACATCCAGTTTATTCATGTATTCGGCGGGATCACTATATTTGGCCAGGGAATCCTGCAAGGCCGTAAGGTCAAACCTGCAGGATGACATACGCCCTGCCTGGTAAATTGCGTTATGCAGTATCCAAACACCCCGATTGTAATTGTGAAGTGCAAAGCATCTTCCGGCCCTGATATTTAAAACAAGCAGGCTATCCTCAACCAGTTCGCAGGCCTGGTTATGTATTTTTAAACGGTATGAAGAAAGTGCTTTAAGAATATCAGCGTCATTTTCAAGACCCTTGCTTTTTGCCGTCTCAGAGGCCAGCACCAAAAAATTTTCGGCCGAGTCGGGTTTGTTGCCCCAGACCAGGCGCTGTTCCTGGGATATCCTGTCGAGAAGCCATTGTTTGTATGATTGACGGTAAAGGGAATCGGCAATTTTTCCTGCAGGAATGTTATATTCTGCCGAGATTTTCCCTGCCTGGTCATACTGCAATATAGCCCTCGCAAACTGCCGGTGTTGAAAATAGGCGGATGCAAGTGTATTGATCTTCTTCACCCTGATGGCCGCAATTGAAGGGGCAAGGGAATCCATCTCCGCCACATGCCTGCTTCCGGGAATTAGATTCCTTATCATCGCGTCTGCCTTGTCGAAATAAGCCAGTGCGCTGTCGCCGGAGCCTGCTTTCAAGGCCTTCAGGCTCTTTGCTGCCAGTCCCATAATCATCCCCATAACAGCCTTTCCCTTTTGCAAACTGATCTCAGGAGCAAGCACCTCCAAGGCCTTTCCTGTATACGTTTGTTCACAGCTTTTCAGGCATTCAAAGGCTTCTGAAAAATTTTCAGCCTCCAGTAAGCTGTTACAATGATCGAGCTGCCCGATGAAGATGGCGCGGTAAACTTTGCGGTATACCGAATCGGATGTGATATACAGGGGGTACACTTTCCTGTATTTCTCGGCTTGCTGCAGGTATTCCATGGCAAAACTGACATTCCCACCATCCAGGCTGCTAGAGGCAATGCCAGTATAGGCATTGTAAACCCCATTTACTGCATCGGACATCATATTCTCCCATCCATTATGATTCTTAAGGTAAGGGTTCGCCTCGGCCATGCTGTGTGCATTTTCCATCAGCATGACTGCATCAGAATATTTTTTTTCGGCAATCAATCCTTTCGCTTTCCTGCGGTAAGCCTGCATCAGGCTTTCTGAACCCCATGAAAGGAGGGTGTCGCTATGGGCATCAGGGAATATACGGATCAGAACCGAGCCAATAAAACCGGTATCATCCCCAAACACATGTTTTGAGAAATATGTAGTAAGGTAGTCCTTATATATCCTGCCTTGTATTTTGTCCATCAGGGAGCTTAACCTGATGAACCTCATCAGCCTTCCGATAAAATAGTCGTTCGTGCTGTCGGGCGACGCATTTGCTTTGATTACTCCCGATCTTTCGAGAGTTTCAGACAAGTTGAACATGCAGGTCCTCGAAATTTTGAATAAGGAAAGATGTTTCTCAAGAAGGTGTTTCGGATCACCTCCCCCCATGATAAGCGTATTTCCAAAGTCCCGGTCTTTGATCAGTTCAAGCATCCTTACGAGTTCCGAAAGCCTTATATAATTCAAGGGTATCAGACGGGGATCGGTCATATCCCAATGCTGGACTTCCATATCAAGGCTGTCGATCATGGCAGATGTTGCGTAATAATCATCGATCAGGTTCTTCCTTTCATAAAAACGTTTCCAGCCTGAGTCTGTATATGAAAAAGAAAAATCACCTGTGATCAGGGTATCAACTGCTGTATCCATTGCAAGCTCAGCGACCCTGAACACAAGCTTGCCTGGTAAAGCGGGATATTCCCCGGTAAATTCCCTGATAGTGAAATTGCCAGTATCGAGTTTCGTTGATAATTTCAGTTTGAACCTGAGGTCGCCGGGTGTCAGGACATCAGCGATCGGGAATGAACGGTATTGCAGGTAGCCCGAAAGGCTGAAATCCGAAAGTGTGAGCGTGACCTGGTATGAAGCCGGGGTCACAGGCAACAAGGAAATATCTTTTTTGAATCCGATTGTGATATTAACAAATTTAGGAGGCCTGAGAAAATCCCTGGCAAGTTCTTCAAGGATATCATTTCCATAGTTTGTTTTCTGGCGGTAATAGCCGGTATAGGGAAACCTCCATGAACTGCCGCCGGTTGAATATCTGAAAGCTTGCTGGGAATAAGCAGGGACCGATAAAGTGAAACAGGTAAAAAGTGTAAAAAGGAGTCTTCTCATTCGGGCCGGCATTGTTATTCCGAGGCAAAATTAAAAAATACGCAATGGATCACATTTTATTTATCAATGATTCGACTTTATTTATAATTTTGATTTCTACATACAACAAATTCATTCGTTATGAGAAAGAAATATTTCAGCCTCCTGCTTTGGTTATTCGCAGTCACAGTGATTTTCATTTCCCCTGCATGCAAATCCAAAGAAAAAGGGCCCGCCGAGGCACCGGAGTTCAAAGTGATGCAGTTAAAAGGAAGTACTGTCCCCATTTTTCTTGATATGGTCGGACAAGCTGAAGGCATTCCAACAGTTGACATCCGCGCGAGGGTCGAAGGCTATCTCATGAACTGGTCCTTCCAGGAAGGATCTATGGTTAACAAAGGTCAGAAACTATTTACGATAGAGAAAGACCAGTATAAGAACACCCTGGATTATTCCAAAGCAGATCTTGACAGCAAGACTGCTGCGTGGGAAAAGGCTAAGCTGGATGTGGCCAGGTTAAAACCCTTGCTGGCCACAAATGCCATAAGCCAGAACGATTATGACGTTGCTGTCACAACTGAAAAGCAAACAAGGGCTGCAGTGGCCAGTTCTAAAGCAGACCTTGAGCAGGCCACACTGAATCTTTCCTATACCGACATGGATTCACCAATAACGGGCTATATCGGGTCGGTACAGGTTAGGCCGGGGAACCTTGTAGGACGGGGTGAGAGCACTTTACTCGCTACTGTTTCCGCCATTGATCCGATGTATGTTAATTTTCAGATGAATGAAACCGACTACCTGGCGATCATGAGGTTTGTTTCAGAGCACAAAGGATTTCTCTCTAAAAACGGCCCGATCAAGGTTTACCTTACGCTGGCCGATAAAAAACAATATCCTGTTGCAGGTGAGATTGATTTCATGGACAGGAATATCAATCCCGCAACAGGGACCATCGCTTTGAGGGCCAAAGTGGCCAATCCTGAGCATATCATAAAACCCGGCAATTATTGCCAGGTTCAACTGGTCCTGGGGGCAAGGGACAGTACAGTGATCGTACCTCAGAGCGCTTTGACCATTGTTCAGGGAAAATACTTTGCCTTCAGCGTGGGTGACAGTAATAAAGTGACGAGGGTACCTGTTCTGGTTGGCCGGAGCTTCGAGAACAAGATAGTCATTAATGCCGGACTGAAACCAGGATCCAGGATCATGCTCGAAGGCTTCCAGAAATTCCAGGAAGGCATGACCATCAAGCCGGTGGTTATTACCGATACATTAACTATCCCGGGACCGGGAGCATTGTAACCGTGAACCGTGAACCGTGAACCGTGAACCGTAAATCGTAAATCGTAAATCGTAATTCCATATTGTATGCTCCAGACCTTTATCACACGACCCATATTATCCTCAGTAATCGCGATCCTGATCCTGCTCGTCGGGATACTGTCGATGTTATCACTGCCTATCTCACAGTATCCTGATGTGGTTCCACCGACAGTGACAGTGACAGCTTATTATCCTGGGGCCAGTGCAGAGGTTGTTCAGAAAACTACTTCAGTTCCTCTCGAAGAGCAGATAAACGGGGTCGACAACATGATCTACATGCAGTCACAGTGTGCAAATGACGGATCATGCCTCATCACTGTCTACTTCGAAGTCGGGACAGATCCTGATATGGCCACGGTGAATGTTCAGAACCGCGCCCAGCGTGCATTTAATGTTCTGCCCCAGGAAGTGAACCAGAGCGGGGTCATCATAATGAAAAAGAATCCGTCGATCCTTTTACTGTATGCTTTGAGTTCAAATGACACCGCCTACGATACAAAGTTTCTTTCAAATTACCTCAACATCAATGTGGTCAATGTCATAAAACGTATTAAAGGAGTCGGTGATGTTACCCTTTTCGGGGGAGACGACTATTCAATGAGGATATGGCTGAACCCTGAACGTATGGCAGGACTGGGAATTACAGCCCAGGATGTCGAGAAAGCCATCAGGGACCAGAACCTGGAATCTGCACCGGGCCAGATCGGTAAAAACCCTGCTGCAGCAGGCCAGCAGGTCAGTTATGTGGTCAGGGTAAAAGGAAGGTTTACCGAAGAGAAGGAGTTCAACAACATCATCATCAAATCGAATCCTGATGGCTCATTTGTAAAAATCAAGGATATCGGCCGGGCGGAACTCGGGTTGAAGACCTACGATGCCTACTCCAGGCTCAATGGGAAAACTGCACCTGCGATTGCTGTTTACCAGGCCCCGGGATCAAACTCAATTGCAGTTAAAAAGGCCTGTGACGATGCCATGAATGAATTGTCAAAGGAATTCCCCAAAGGGATATCCTACAAAACCGCACTTGACACCACTTTATTCGTGACTGCATCAATCGATGAAGTGTTAAAAACTCTTATGGAGGCTTTTATTCTTGTCTTTATCGTTGTCTTTATTTTCCTGCAGGACTGGAGAGCGACACTGATCCCGGCAATAACAGTTCCGATCTCCCTGGTGGGATCGCTGGCAGTATTTTCAATGTTTCACTTATCCATTAATCTTCTTACACTATTCGCTCTGGTTGTTGCGATCGGGATAGTCGTCGACGATGCCATCGTGGTCCTGGAGGCCATCCAGGAGAAGATCGACGTGCATCATATGAAACCCCTGGATGCAGCCAGGGAAACGATGAAAGAGATCACAGGGGCAATTATTACTATCACCCTTGTTCTTTGCGCGGTATTCGTTCCAACTACTTTCCTCGGGGGCACAACCGGAGTCATGTACCGTCAGTTTGCTGTTACACTGATCGCTTCCGTCCTTATCTCTGCTATTCTTGCATTGATACTCAGTCCGGCTCTTTGCGCCATTATTTTAAGGCCTTCAACCAGGAAAAAGGGAATAATAGGCAAGTTCTTTAACGGGTTTAATACCGGTTTCGAAAAAACTGTAAGCGGTTACGGGAAACTGGTCAATAATTTTCTTCATAAGCCTCTCAAACCTATAATGTTCCTCGTGCTGGTGACCGTGTTAATGGTCTTAATCATGAAAACCCTTCCGACGGGTTTCATACCAACAGAAGACATGGGTTATTTCTTCATCAATGCCTCTGCACCCAAGGCTGCTTCACTGGAGCAAACCGACAAAGTCATGCAGCAGGTGGAGAAGATCCTGGCCGAAAACAAGAACATTAAATATTATCTTATAGTCCCTGGTTACAGCATCCTTGATAATT
>JAPLDN010000290.1 GCA_026391755.1 Bacteroidota bacterium | reverse complement strand
GCAATACCTTGTTTACCAGGGAATGAGGGATTACGGGTATAAGCAGGATGCTTCGGAACTTCTGGGTCGGGTTCTTGATAACATGATCTGGCACCTTAAACAGGACCATGTTTTCTGGGAATTTTATAGTGCCGATGAACACCAGGCAGGATGGAATAAAACCTATATATGGGCCGGTATTGCTGCAAGAATGTTAATCGATGAATATTCAGTGAAATGAGAAAGACTTGTTTATCAATCACCCTTTTCCTCCTTGTGTTGAACTGCTTTGGCCAGAATTTCAAGCCGGTTGAGGATTATGTAAGGATAGATGCCCGTTCCGACGATCCCCTATACACGACCTATGCTGCCTCCATGGCAAGATCCAGGTTATATGGTGACAAGGCTTATAAGATGGATTATTACTCATGCTGCATGCCACTGAATTATTCGAGCGATCATGCAGGCCGCATATACTGCCTCTGGAAAATAGACCAGGTTGTGATTGGAAAGATGTCGGAATATTTTAAAAAACCTGTGGTGGACTTTTCCTTTCCCGATATGGCTATTATGGAATACGAGCCATTCAGGGGCATACATGTGAAAGAAACATTTTTGGTCTATAGTTCGACCATAGTCATTGTTGACCTGGAAGTGATCAATACCGATAATATCAGCCACGAGGTTTCGGTTTACCCTATCCTGGAAGCAGAAAATGATTCCATGGAAGTGATGCATTTTGATACTGTGAACAAAGCCTATGCTATTCACCGTTACGAAAGTCCCTACCGTCTTATCAGCAGCCTTAAAACCGAATACGGGTATCCCACAAAAGTGCGGGACATTTTTACGGGGTTCCCTGCTCCGTATACATATGGAGCTTATTTTGGGGATCTTTCAACGTTTTACAATACCATTAAAACAGATTTTTATTCGGAAAAGAGAAGCGATACTCTAAACCAGCGGGCCCAGGGACTATCCAGGTTCGTCGCATTGAATTTCAAAAAAAGGCTGGCCCGGGGCCAGAAGGCTTCATTCAGGGTACTCAGGGGGTTCCAGGGACAGAATGAGGACCAGGCTCTTCTGATGAAGGATCTGGAAACAATGAAAACAGCCATGCTAAAAACTTTTTATGAGGATGACCTGATATTGTTTTCAAAAATCCCAAGGATAAATTTCAAGACCAGGGATGAAAAAATTGCCTACCTCGGAGCCTTCAACCTGGTCAGGGGATGCATGTATCCGCCTTCAGGCAAAACAAACTTCAATTCATATGTTTTTTCGCGAAATCCTCTATGGGGCTGGGGACACGGGCACCAGGTATTGCATGAATCTTTAAGCATGCTGGCCTATGTGTACATGGACCCGGCTTCGGCCCAGGGATCACAGAGAGTTTACATGGAACAGCAAAGGGAAGACGGTTTTATAGCTTACCGGCATGGGCCAAGAGGCTTACAGGATTATCCGCACAAGAATATGCCTACCACATCGGCCCCTTTCTTTAACTGGATTAACTGGGAGAAATGGGGCCCGTACGGCATTATTGAAAATGTGAGGGACTGGTATAATGTTGTTTTCCAGGTTTCTGCCGAGAGATACCTCGATGTGGACAAGGAAGATATTTCGGATGAACTTGAATGTCTTGACCTCACCCTGATGGTTGTTAAGGAAGAACAATCACTTGCGAAGATGGCCGAAGCCCTCGGTAAGAAGGAAGAGGCCATGAAATGGAAAGAAAGTGCTGACGCAGTTGTTAAGCTGGTCAATAAGAGGATGTGGGACGACAGTACCGGTTTTTACTATTCGGTCAATAAAACGAATCATAGCTGGTATTTTATGACGCGGGATCTCAGGAGGCAGGAGATCATAGCTTTCCTGGCACTTTGGGCCGATGCCGCCCCTAAGGACCGGGCTGAAAAATTGGTCAAAACACTCACCGACACCACCAAATTCTGGAGAAGGTACGGGGTTCCCACTTTATCGGCCCGGGATCCATGGTACAGTCCGTATGTGGATTACTGCTGCAAATGGAACGGACCGGTTTGGTTGCTTTGGGATTACATGGTTTACGAAGGCCTGAGAGATAACGGCTACACCGATATTGCCCATCAGCTTGCCGTTAAAATGCTTAATGCAGCCGTTGTCCAGCTGAAGAAAAACCACAATTACTGGGAATCTTTCAGCGCCGATAATGAGGTCCTGAATTCTCCTCCTAATTACATATGGGATTCCATAATTGCACGTCTGCTTATTGAAGAGTACCAGGGCAGGTAAACTTGCAGGCATCGGGATACTCATAGTAACTTTTTTCTTGAATTTCAGTATAACCATATTGAATCAATATAAAATGCCCAGGAAATCTCCGAATATTCTTTTGCTGATCATGCTTTTGTTTGTGATGGCCGGCCATACCCAGCCATTACAGAAACAGGTGAATACCATTCCCGGTAATTTCAGGATCAGCGAGGAAGAAATGAGGTTATACAGAATGATAAATGATTACCGAACCAGGTACGACCTCCCTCCCATTCCTCTTTCTGTATCCTTATGTTATGTTGCCTCGGCCCATGTGAAGGACCTGTTCTTCCATCATCCCGACCAGGGAGCCTGCAATTTCCATTCATGGTCAGATAAGGGACCGTGGAAACCGTTTTGTTATCCAAAGGATGAGAATAAAAAGAATTCGGTATGGGACAAGCCAAAGGAGTTTACTCCATATAAAGATAAAGGATATGAAATTGTATACTGGGAGAATAACCAGGTGGATATCGACAGTATTATCAATTTCTGGAAGTCCGTTGATTATTTTAACAGTTTCCTTATGAATACTAGCAAATGGCAGGGAAATAAATGGGAAGCTATCGGGATTGGCATTTATGAAAATTATGCCTGTGCCTGGTTTGGGCAGGTTCCTGATCCTTACGGCCCTCCCCTGCTTGTGGGTGAGAACCCTGCAAAGACTGTATCCCCCGATTCCGGAAGTAAAAAGGAAGCAGTCAAAAAGGGTATTCCGGTTGCAGCTGTGATCGCAATGCCTTTGGCTGACTCGTCGGGAGGCGCAGCCGATACAACGAAGCACATTAAAGTTAAATACTATATCATTGTAAAGAGCAATATTTCCTTCCAGGACAGTGCGAAGTTTGTGAATTTTTATCGTGACAAAGGATTCCCTTTAAGTAAAAGCCTTAGTAAGGAAGGCAAAGCCAGGATTTCGGTCTTCGAAACCTACGACAGGGCAGAAGCCACGGCCAAGCTCAAAGAGTTAAAAATAAAATTCAAAGGAGCCTGGCTGCTTAAGCATTAATCAGCATCTTTCACACAACGGAATCCTACTGTTTCATTCCTGTCCAGGCCGGGTGAGATCAGTAAAAGCATTTCAGGATGGAAGGCCGGCATTGGGCCTCCTGTCACATACCAAATACTTTGGGTCGGATGATAATAACTTCCCCCTTTGATGATTGTATAATAATAAGCTCCATTATAATAGACATCGCTGGTCATCTGCCAAACATTACCAATCATATCTTCAACTCCATAAGGACTTGCTCCCCCTGGGAAAGCACTGACTGCCGTTTCGCTGTTAAGGTTAAAATTGCATAAAGTGGAATCGGCTTTGTTGCCCCATGGAAATTGCCTCATGTCGTTTCCCTGGGCTGCATACTGCCATTCCTGCTCCGAGGGCAACCTTTTTCCTCTTTGCCTGCAATAGGCAGCTGCATCTTCGGGGCTGATAAATACGACAGGTTTATTCTCGTCTGATATTTCAGGCAAATGCCTGTTCTTCCAGTGTTTCAGATATGATGAAGTATCTGCTGGCCGATATTGTGCTGCCTGGACGAAACTTAGAAAGTCGCGGTTAGTGACCGGGTATTTGTCCATATAGAATTTATGTATCGTTTTCACGACTGTATCGCTGTAATCCGGGAAAAGTATAAAAGGGTCCTGGGACCGGGGATCTCTCTGAGTATAAAACCTGAATTGCCCCTGCGGAACCTCCACCATACCTTCCGGGACCTTTTTAGAAGAAATGGTCCGTTTGACAAAAGAAACCAGGCGGGGGATGTTCGCTTTTGGCAAAATAACGGTTTCATCCAGCAGTTCATCCTTTTCAAAAAGCTGGACCACCAATTTGGGGCAGGCTTCCCCGAACATCTCACGGTAAGGGATGCTTCCGCTCCCGGCAGAAAATTCAAATCCTTTATTGCCATAGTTTGGATTTTCACCAAATATTTTCATCTTTTCCCCTGTTGCTGAACTAAAAAACAGGGTATCCCCCTTATCCCTGCAATGGATCAGTCGCGGTAAAAGCGCAATACAGCCCACGTTTCCTTCGCGGCGGGTGTTGAGATAGCTTTTATCGAAAGCATCTATCTGAACAGGGACAGCACTATTCCCCCGGATTAGGAGAGGTTTAACTTCCCGGTGGTTCCAGAGATCGACATAATGTGCTATGGCACCGGGTTCCGGCGCATTGAACAGGGCCTCATTCCAGCCCGAGGGTTTAAGGCTGTATATTGTGTAAACAGTTTTATTTCCAGCCTGCCAGCGGTTTATATATACCGAATCGGTCAGCGTCGGAATAAGCGGCAGCCAGAGATAATTATGAAAGACCGAATTATTTTCACGCAGTATCCTGGTTGTCCTTCCCATATAGGCATATTCTTCTTTGATCCAGGAAGGCCTTCCCGGCCTCATTGTATTGATCTCAACCCCGTAACCATTGAAAAAAGCGCAGGCCAGTTCCCTGTGCAGCCTGTCGTCGGCCAGCTGTAGCACTCTGAAAATAGCAAAGTCAGGTTTGATAAATTTGTTCAGGTTCAAGGTGGGAGGCATCACCAGGGCATCATGAACCCGGCCTGAAACAATTCCCGGCATGTCTTTGGGGACAGCCATACCCTCGCTGTACATGATAATACCCGGTTTTACCCTGTCGGCGGCCGCCTGAAGCTCCCTGCTTGACTCCCCCTTGGTGTCAAGTACCACGCCGTCGGCATCGGTGGCGCGCAGAAGTGCTTCCATTCCTTTCAATTGGTCTTCCTGTCGCGTGCCTTCATCCCATGGATTGTATGAAATGAAATATTTTTTCCCTTTGCTATGCGTGAAAGTACTTTGCTTCTTCAGTTCTTCCAGGCCGCCAGGAAGGTCCCTGTACATATCCCATTGGTTCCTCTGATCGAGGCCAAGACGCGGCCAGGTGGGCCATAAGGTAAAGATGTCAAATCCCCCGGTCAGGTCATCGAACTCGGTGAGGGAGGAATAAAAAGTGAATTTCTTTTTACGGTAATCATAATATTTGTCATCCCATGCAAACTGCAGAAGCATGAGGTATTTGCCCCTCATCCATTGCAAGTCAAGCCGTTCAAACATACTGTTATCAAAAGCAGGAAGATCATAGAGAAAATGTTTCTGAAACATTATCCTCAGCCCTTCCTGCCAGGCTCCTGTATGGATGTCAAAGTAAAGGCTGTATTCGACCCAGCCCGAAGGTTGCAGTGTTACAGCCCAGCGGTCAATGGTTGTCTTCTCTTTATCACGGTTGGTTCGCCTGGCAATGGATGTAACCGAAATACTGTCGCTGAGTGCAAGATCGGAAAAGCCCATATGCCAGGCATTATCCGGGAGTATCACTCCAACAGGGCCGTAACCCGGACGAAAGAGCAGGGAACGGCAGAGGTAATGAGGCCATTCTTTCGTGCCTCCCGCTGTAATATAAACCTTACCGGGGCCTTCACCCAGTGGAACCAGGTTTTCTATTGTATGCCTTCCTTTGCCCTTATTGGTGAACCTGATCAGGTATTTCAAACCCTGTTTGCAGCTCTTATCGTTAGAAATTATACATCCGACCGAATCTGCAATTTTAAAAACAATGCTATCATGCCTGAATTCAGCCACCGTGGAGGAGGATCTGTATAAAACACTGTCGATAAGCAATGAAAACAAAGGAATCGCTGAAGCAGTCTTTACTTCCCTGTCGTTCAGGGTAAATCCGTTTATAGTGACCGGGACCTTCCTGTCAAAATGCACAGCTGATATTTGCGCAGAAACCTGGCTGGCCTGGCCGGACGCCATCAGCAAACATAAGATTACAATGAATTTTTTCATTCGTCACTCCTTAACTCCAGTATCCCTCACCAATACCGGGGGAACTAACAACGGAGGATGCGCATCGATGAACTTCTGCATTTCATGCCTGAGCCTTACATTTGTGTTGATCGCCGAATCATAGGCTTTACCGTATGAAACGCCCTCCGCCATCAGTTTTCGTTCAAGCAGTTCAGTTTTGATTGACAGTTCTGTTTCTTCAGAAGATATTTGTCCGTCAAGCCAGATTTCCCTGGCAGGTATATAATGGTAGGCCATATCGTTTCCGCTAAGCCCGAAATCGGGGAATATCAAGGCCCGTACTTTATAGCCGTCAACGACCCATACGCTGATCCCTTCCCTTATGCCCAAAGGTACTCGGTAAATACCGCTGAGGACAATGCTGTCGGGAATCCCGGGGATTTCCCTGACTTTCGTAGCATCTTCAGGGCAAACCTTTTGCAGTGAGGCTTCATGGGCCCTGCAGACAGAATCCCAGGATCTTCTCATTTTCAGTTCGAGCATGAGGGAGGAATCATGGGATTTTTCATAAGTCCATCCGAATTTCGCCATTAAAGCCCTTTCATTAAGTTCATGTGCGAGGGTCAGTTCGAATTCTTCACAGGACACTGCATGGTCGATCCAGATTTCCCCTTTTGGGTTGAACAGGTAACGTTGCTCATTCCCGCCATAAAGAAATTCCTTATAAACATGCTGGCGGATTTTATAGCCGTCAACAATCCAAATGGCAAAGCCCTCTTTATCACCATAATAAGAGCGGTAGACTCCTTCGAACGTTTTGTTTTTATTGCATGAAATCAATATGAAGAGCGCGCATATGCCCAATAAATGTCTGGTTTTCATTGTGTCAGGATATAATCCTCAAAAATAGCAATATTCAGCTATATTTAGTACTTTTGCAACTACTTCCTGGACTAAAATGACTATACAGAAACTCGCATATGAATACAGGTTCAAGATTGGGCTGGTTCTCGTTTTTGTCCTTCTTGAAAATGTGGCCTGGATTATTGAGCCCGGTTATTTCGGTAAACTGCTCGACAGGTTGATCGACTATTTCTATGATCATGAGAAGGTCAATTATTTAAAACCCCTCTTTATCTGGATTTTTATTTATCTCCTGAACGTTGTCGGGGGGACTATGCACCGGTTCCTGAGCGGCCGGATCTATTCGAAGATGTTTGCCGATGTCGCGGAGAAAGTTATCATCCTATCTAGAAAGCAGAAAGATCCTGTTTCAAGGACACTGATCAGGGCTGAACTTACCAAAGAATTCGTTGTATTTTTCAAAGAAAGGCTACCTGAAGTTTCATGGCAGTTTTGTGCCACATTCGGTGCCATCATTGCCATGTTCTTTTATGACTGGCGGATTGCAGCCGTTTGTCTTGTTGTTGTCGTTCCCTTGTATGTTTTTTCCCGTTTTTACAGGAGAAACGTGCTGGCCTTGCAAAGGAACATCAGGGATACACAGGAGGATCTTTACAAGGTTGTTGAAAACAGAAGTACTGCTTCCATTCATGAATTTTACCGGAGTATGGTTGGGCCTCAGTTCAAGATCGCCCGGTGGAATTCATTCAATTATTTGGTGATCAAAATTATTCTGATGGGAATTTTTATCGTGGTTCTCTTTATATGTGTTGATGTCGACAATTTCTCAACAGGTAGCATTTATTCCATCGTAGCCTATCTTTGGACCTTTATCTCTTCGGCCGAATATCTTCCGGGACTTATGGAGAGCTATTCCTCAGTTAAAGAACTCGGCCATCGTCTGAAGGAAGAAGATATCTGATCAGCGATAAAAAAGATCCCTCTGGGCGAATGCATGTTCATGTTCAAGAAGCCATTTTTTTCGTTTTAATCCGCCGGCATATCCGACAAGTCTTCCGTTTGTACCAAGGACCCTGTGGCATGGAATAATGATTGAGACAGGATTAGCCCCGTTAGCTCCCCCTACAGCCCTGAAGGCACTGGCATTCCCTATTCTCCTGGCCAGTTCATGATACGAAATAGTTGTACCGTATGGTATTTTTATAAGCTCGTTCCAAACCCTCAGTTGAAAATCAGATCCTTCAAGGTCAAGGTCTAATGTAAATTCCTTCCTTTCGCCAATAAAATATTCATGAAGCTGGTCAACAGCATCTTTTAATTCATGGGGGACCCCCCTTGGAACCCTGACTTTAAAATCGAGGAAATACAAGCTCCTTACACCTTTTTCAGAACCGGTGAGTTCAATGAAACCAATTGGGGTCTTAATAAAAGCCCGTGGTATGGATTTCATAATCTTAAGGTTTTTGTTTTCTTGATTTATACGCCAGAGCCAGCATAATAACACCGAGTATAAGCATCCCAAGCCCGGACCAGAGGTTAATATTAATTCCGAGGGAGGGTTTGTAAAGAGAGGCATCAAGCCTCGTGAAAAAACCGTAGGCTGTAAGTAGCAGGCCGAAAATTGTAAACATCAGCCCGATAGGAATTTTAATATCTATACCCATAACGTTAGTTTTTTACCAGAATAAAATTGTTAAAATGCTTACAAGCAGCAGGACAATTATGGCCAGGGTGGTTGACCTGGTATACCAGGGCACTGCTTCTTCATTAAATTTGGGAGTCAGCACATAAACAAGGCCTTTTAATTCATCATCAGATTTCTTCTGTTTTGTAAGCAGTGAAAGGACCACTGTGACTATAGCGCTGGTGGAACAGGCATAGATGGCAGTCCAGAAATTTTGGGCCATTTCAACAGGATAGGCATGCAGATGAGCTATCCATCCGCCTTTAACCAATGTATTGGCTCCTTCGGGAAAAGTCAGCCCGTGATGCATCAGTGCGATAAAAAAGCCGGCAAGCAGACCTGTAAAGGCTGCATGCCCTGTTGCCCGTTTCCAGAACATCCCAAGGAAGATAACAGCAAATAAAGGCGCGTTAACCATAGAGAAGATAGTTTGCAGGAAATCCATAATGTTCCCGAACATACTCGCCAGGTAGGCAGCAGCAATACTGACTATGACTCCGAAAATTGTGGCCATCCTTCCGACAAAGAGGTAATGATTGTCATCTGATACCTTGTCTTTTGTAGTAGGCCTGATGTAACTCTGATAGATATCGTAAGTCCACACGGTATTAAAGGCCGAAACATTTCCTGCCATTCCCGACATGAAAGAAGCCAGCAAAGCCGTGACGCCAAGGCCAAGAACCCCTGCCGGGAGATATTGCTTCAGCAGCATAATTATCGTATAGTCGTAAATAGGTTGTCCTGCTTCATTCAGAGGCAGGGCGAAGCCCTTACCGGGAGTATTTGCGAGGACAAGGGCAACGATACCGGGAACGATAATAAGGAAAGGGATGAACATTTTAGGAATGGCACCGATCAGGGGTGTGTTCCTCGCGGCTGTAGTGGATTTTGCCGACATGGCCCTTTGTACAATAAGGAAATTCGTACACCAGTATCCGAACGATAAAACAAATCCAAGGCCTGCAAATATCCCATACCATTCAACACCCAGTGGATTTGCTTTGGCCGTGCCGGTGTATTTCCATGTTGTGGTCCACGTATCCGGCGCGTAGTGCTGGGGCATATGTGAAACAATTGGTGCAAGGCTTTGCTGAAGACCATGCCATCCGCCAACATCCTTAAGACTTAAAATAACTATCGGCAGTAAACCTACAACAATGATGAAGAACTGAAGGACTTCATTATATATGGCTGATGAAAGTCCGCCAAGATAGGTGTAAGCAAGGACAATTGCGGCAGACAGGATAAGGCTCAGATGAAAATTCCATCCAAGAACTTTCTCCATGAGGATTGCGAGGGCATACATTGAGATGCCCGATGCAAGTATCGTCATTACAGCAAACAGTATGGCATTGAGCCCGCGTGTTTTTTCATCGTAACGCAGTTTCAGGTACTCAGGGACCGACCTGGCTTTTGAGCCATAGTAAAACGGCATCATGAAAATGGCAAGAAAGACCATGGCCGGTATTGCCCCCACCCAGTAGAAATGAGTCGTAAGCATCCCGTATTTCATACCAGATCCGGTCATTCCCATTACTTCAAGGGCTCCCAGGTTAGTGGATATGAAAGCCAGTCCTGCAACCCAGGCCGGCATGGAACGCCCGGCTTCAAGAAAAGCGCTGGCGTCTTTCATATAACGTTTGAGAGCCCAGCCGATCCCAAGGACAAAGGCAAAATAAATGATCATGACCAAGTAGTCGATCCATGAGAGTATAAATCCTGAATTCATCGATTCCTTTAAATTAATTAATACTAAGAACTGTAAATTTCCCGTTTAGAATCATCCTGGCGTGCAAAGGCACAGAAGAAATTGGAATATCTTTGCCACCCGAATGACATTTCAAAGTTAGAAATTCCTTGAAAACAACTGCTATGATTTTATTTGTAACCATCGCGGTTACAATTTACACCCTGATCAATTATTTAATTTTCATCAGGGCGCTCCAGGCATTTCCTGCCGGTTCTTCCCTGAGAATATGGTTTATTATGGCTTTCTGGCTGATTGCAGCTTCTTTTGTGGCAGCCAGGATACTGGAACGGACAAACCCCTGTCATTTCACAGAATTCCTCACCTGGACCGGCAACTTCTGGCTTGCCTTTATGCTGTTCTTTACCCTGATAGTTATCCTTCTCGATATTACCAGGCTGTTCAATCATTTCTTCCATTTCCTGCCGGCATTTATTTATTCTGATTACCTGAGGACCAAACAAATTATACTGATCGTATCGGTTGCCTATACGGTAATTATGGTAACTGCAGGATACATCAATGCGAGGAATCCCAGGGTCAGGGAACTTAGCCTGGCTGTTGCAAAATCGGGACATGGAAGAAAATCGCTTACGATCTCCATGGCTTCCGATATCCATCTCGGGACCATTATCCGCAAAGCCAAAGCCAAGGAACTCGTGCGTCTGCTTAATGCACCCAAACCTGACCTGATCCTGCTGGCCGGTGATGTGGTTGATGAAGATCTTGCTCCTGTAATAAAGGATAATATCGGGGAAGCTTTATGTGAACTGAAAGCAGGGATAGGAGTTTATGCCATCACAGGGAATCACGAATATATTGGTGGTGCAGGTCCGGCCGTTGAATATCTGGAAAAACACTGTGTTAAAATGCTCAGGGATACAGCCCTGCTTGTAAACGGACAGTTTTATATAGTGGGCCGGGATGACCGGGATAAACCCCGCTTCACCGGTAAAGCGCGTAAAGAACTTTCTGATATCATGAAGGATGTCGACCACTCCTACCCGATAATCCTTATGGACCATCAGCCATTTAACCTCGCCAAAGCCGTGGAAAACGGTGTGGACCTTCAGCTTTCGGGTCATACCCATCACGGGCAGATATGGCCGTTCAATTATATTACGGAAGCTATTTATGAGCTAAGCTGGGGATATAAAAAAATCAAGAAAACGCATTTTTATGTCTCATGCGGTTTCGGTACATGGGGGCCTCCTGTAAGGCTTGGCAACCGTCCTGAAGTACTGATAATTCACCTTACATTCAACAATGAATAAACATAAGTTAAATCTCCGCTTGTGGGTCGTTTTACCTGCCTTTGCTGCCCTTCTCGTCATTCTAACCATGCTCGGGATAACAATTTTCAAACTGAGGATGGAAGAAAAGGCCAAACCGGCTCCGGTTGCCAGGAGGAACTCTGCTTACAATATCAAACTCGAAAACCTTGAGATAAGCTATGGCAAAGTCGCTAATAACCAGAACCTTTCTGACATCCTTTCGCCGTGTATCCCTGCTGGTCTGATTGATAAAATCGCCAAAGAAACAGGGGATGTGTTTGATGTAAGGAGAATGCATTCAGGAAATACCATTGCCAGAATTACAGCCAGGGACTCTGTTCATCGCATGCTGTATTTTATTTATGAGATAAACAGTATTGATTTTGTGGTATATGATTTCAGGGATTCATTGCGTGTTTACCGTGATAAAAAGAATGTA
>JAPLDN010000131.1 GCA_026391755.1 Bacteroidota bacterium | reverse complement strand
ATGCTGAGACAAAGGTTTATGCTTTTCCGCCAAAATTTTTTGAAATCAACCTGACCTCCTTATTCAACAAAAAAGCTGAGGCATCTGGATACTGCATCACGATGCATGATATAACGGTCCTTAAGCATAAAGAGAGCGCCTTACAGCAAAGTGAAGAAAAATACAAGGCCATTGCCGAAAACATCTCCGATGTGATCTGGATGATGGACATGAACATGAAATATACATATGTGAGTCCTTCCATTGAGAGTCAGCGGGGTTTTACTGTCAATGAATTTTTAACTCTTAAACCAGCGGCAATTTACCCACCCCAATCGTTGAAGCTGGTGATGGAGACTTTCAGCGAGTATAAAAAACTTTCCAGTCAGGGAAGACTTCTCAAAGGAGCGTCATTGATTCTTGAGATTCAGCACTATTGCAATGATGGTTCGATTAAAACCGGCGAGGTTCATGCAAATACAGTCCTGGATGAGAACAACAGGCTTATCGCAGTCCATGGAATCACAAGGGATATTACCGAAAGGAAACTCGAGGAATCCGTTTTAAAACAGCGTGATAAATTACTGCAATCCGTCACGAGGGCGGTAATCAGCCTTCTTCACAGGAATGACCTGGAGATTGCTATACAGGAGGCTTTACAGATCCTTGGCGAAGCAATCAAAGCCGACAGGGTTTATATTTTCGAAAACATCAGGGATTATAAAACTTCAGATACAGGGATGTACCTGCGGCAGCAATGGATAAACGAAGGAACATTTGGTTTACGAACCAACCCGGAGTATGAAATTATTTCCTACCAGACATCTTTCCCGCGTTGGTTCGAAAGACTTTCCACAGGCAAGTCGATCAGTGGCCCGGTAAAAGACTTCCCTGACCTGGAGCGGCTTGTACTGGAACCACAATTAATAAAGTCATTGCTTATCATCCCTATTTTTATCGAAACAAATTTCTGGGGGTTTATTGGTTTCGATGATTGCAGAAGCGAAAGGATCTGGTCCCAGGCCGAAGAAAATGTCCTAACTACAGCTGCTATCGGTATAGGGATGGCCTATATTAAAAAGAGCAATGAACTTGAACTGATCAAAGCCAAAGAGCGTGCCGAAGAAAGCGACAGGCTCAAATCAGCTTTCCTTGCAACCATGTCGCACGAGCTGAGGACCCCGTTAAATGCCATTATTGGTTTTTCAGGAATAATCGGCAAAGAAATGGACAGTGCAGAGCAGGAAGAGTATATAAAAATCATAAATAAGAGCGGAAAGAACCTTCTGAACATCATAGAAGACCTGTTTAATATCTCGATGATAGAAGCAGGGAATATCAAGGTTGATATGGAGCATTTCTCTTTCGAGAAATTCCGGAGCCAGCTAAATGAAATTCTATACTCTGAGATTAAAAGTATGGATAAACCCGGGTTGGCTGTACATTACAGCCCTGATCCATTACATCAGGATCTGTATTTGTTCACCGATCCGAATAAGCTTTTCCAGATATTCAGCAATATTCTTAAAAATGCCGTCAAATTCACACAGCAGGGATCTATTGAATATGGTTACACTTTGGGTAATGGTAAGGAAATTATATTTTTCGTAAAAGACACGGGCATTGGCATCCCACCTGACATCCAGAAGATCGTGTTTGAAAAATTCAGGCAGGCCGATGAAACTTTTACCCGGAAATTCGGAGGGACCGGGCTTGGCCTGTCAATAAGTAAACGCCTGACCGAGTTGCTGAGCGGCAGTATCTGGGTCGAATCGGAACAGGGAAAGGGCTCCATCTTTCATTTCATGATCCCCTGCAGGGACCTCATCTGGCATACGACAAACGGTGAAAGCAGTGGTTCACCAGCCCTCGGCTTTCTGCACAATAAAACAATACTTCTTGTTGAAGACGAAGAATCGAATTTCCTTCTCATTAAAACGATATTGAAACATTCCGAAGCGACTTTATTATGGGCCAGGAATGGCAAAGAAGGCGTAGAAATGATCGACTCGAATAATGATATTTCACTGGTGCTTATGGATATCAAAATGCCTGTTATGGATGGATATGAGGCAACCAGGATGTCGAAAATTCTTCGCCCCAAACTACCGATAATTGCTATGACAGCGCATGCCTTATACGGGGATGAAGAAAAGGCTTTCGAAAGTGGTTTTGACAACTATATACCCAAACCGATTAGCAAAAGCCTCCTTTTTACCAAACTTGAACAATATCTTTCGTGAATTTTATGGGCAGGCTGAACCTTCATGTGGAAATTGACGACAAATCGGGTTTCTGTTTCGGAGTAGTCGGAGCAATTGAGAAAGCCGAGAAGGAACTCCTTGCCACAGCTGAATTATTTTGCCTGGGGGAGATCGTACATAATGACGAAGAAGTCAAGCGCCTTGAGATCCAGGGCATGATCAATATAACCATGGATGACCTGGCGCTGATACAGAAGAAGACTATTTTATTCAGAGCCCATGGAGAGCCTCCCGAAAGCTATAAACTTGCCCTTTCCAATGATAACAGGATCATCGATGCTTCATGT
>JAPLDN010000193.1 GCA_026391755.1 Bacteroidota bacterium | reverse complement strand
TACCGATGAAAATATCCTTGATCTTTGCTTCCACGGCATTTACGTCGAAATCCCCGACGATAATAATAGCCTGAAGGTCGGTACGATACCAGGTATTATAAAAGTCTTTGATGGTCTGATACTTGAAATGTTTAATGACGGCAGTGTCCCCGATTACATCGCGTATGGCGTATTTGGAGCCTTTGTAGATTACAGGGGCCAGCTTGTTGCTCATCCTCTCGGAAGCTGTTCCATACATCCTCCATTCTTCCAGGATGACACCTCTTTCCAGGTCAATTTCGGTGTCCTCGAAAGCCACGTAATGGGCCCAGTCGCGAAGTATCATCAGGCAGGAGTCGGTTATTGTTTCACGCGACAAGGGAACATTTGATAGGTTGAATACGGTTTGTTCCAGCCCCGTTGCGGCATTTACATTCGTTCCGAATTTAACACCAATAGTTGCGAGGTAATCCAATATGCCTTTTTTAGGGAAATGAACGGTACCGTTAAATGACATATGCTCGGTAAAATGTGCCAGGCCGTTCTGGTCATCATTTTCCAGGATGGCGCCGATATTATTGGCAATATAAAATTCCCCTCTTTTTTCGGGAAGGTTGTTTGCCCTGATATAATAATGCATCCCGTTGGAAAGAACTCCTGCCCTGATTTTCGGATCAAGGGGCGGCATGTCTTTTAAATTATAGTTTTGGGCAAGGACAAAAGATGTCCATGTCAGCATCAATGCCATGATCAGCACGAGCTTTTGGAAATGTTTTTTCATACTGTTTGAATTTGTTGTTTGTTGAAGGTTAACGGGACGGCAATTAAAACCTCCTGTCCCGGCTCAGCTTGTAAATATATTGAGAATAATCCTGGAACTGAAGCTTGTAAAGAAGAAATTAGACGAAGAGGTTAGGTTTTGCCGACTAAAGAGACTGTAAGGGGGTTGAAACAGGCATCCTTTTTAAATAGTCGAACGTGAGAATAATTTGGAATCCGCCGATTCTTAAATTACCTTTATAGTGTTGCAAAGTGTTGAAATTCAAAAAAAAACAGCATCAATGAGCAGTACAAAGATCAAACCGGCAGAAGCCGGGCAAACTCAGTTTTCTATTGTGGGTATAGGCGCATCGGCCGGCGGGCTTGAAGCATTGGAGCTGTTTTTCGAAAATATGCCCAAAGACAATGGCATGGCTTTCGTGGTCATTCAGCATCTTGACCCAAACCATCCCGGCATCATGCCTGAATTGCTGCAACGAATCACCCCTATGAGGGTATGCCAGGTAAGCGAAGGGCTCAAAGTGAAACCGAACTGCGTTTACGTTATACCTCCCAACAAGAGCCTTTCAATCCTTAATTGCGCCTTGCATTTGTTTGATCCGGTCGAATCGCGTGGCCTGCGTTTGCCTGTCGATATCTTCTTCCGGTCCCTGGCTGCTGATATGCATGAGAAAAGCATAGGGATTATTCTTTCGGGTATGGGCTCCGATGGCAGCCTTGGCATCAAAGCCATCAAGGAACAAAACGGCATTGTGCTGGTTCAGGACCCTGTTTCGGCTAAATTCGACGGCATGCCGCGAAGTGCAACCGAAGCTGTAATTGCAGATATCGTGGCTCCTGCCCAGGACTTACCGTCCAAACTGTTGGCTTACCTTAAGTTTATTCCGACGATTAAGCCTGAACCCGATATTGACAGTAAAAGCCAAAGCAATCTCGATAAAATTATCATACTGCTACGTGAACAGACGGGCCATGACTTTTCACATTACAAGAAAAACACTCTCTTCCGCCGCATCGAAAGAAGAAAGGGCATTCACCAGATCGACAAGATAACCAACTACGTGCGTTTTTTGCAGGAAAATCCAAAAGAGGTTGAGATCCTGTTCAAGGAGCTGCTGATCGGTGTTACCAGCTTTTTCAGGGATGCTGCTGTGTGGGAAAGGCTCAAACAGGATGTTCTTCCCTCCATATTTGAAGAATTGCCAAATGGCTATGTGCTGCGTGCCTCGGTACCGGGATGTTCAACCGGTGAAGAAGCCTATTCCCTGGCCATGGTGTTTAAAGAAGCAATGGATCAAATCAAGAACCAAAAAAACTTAAGCCTGCAGATATTCGCTACCGATCTTGACCCGGATGCTATTGAGAAAGCACGAAGAGGTATATTTTCTTCAAATATTACTGCGGATGTATCGCCTGAAAGGTTAAGCAGGTTTTTCACTGTTGAACCTGAAGGCTTCCGCCTGAATACCGCCATACGCGAAATGGTTGTGTTTGCTAATCAGAATGTGATCAAAGACCCTCCTTTTACCAGGCTCGATATACTGACCTGCCGCAATATGCTTATTTACATGGAGGCCGAATTGCAGAAAAAAGTTATCTCCCTGTTTAATTACAGCCTGAATCCCGGCGGCACCATGGTACTTGGAACAGCCGAAACACTGGGGAACTTTAAAGAAGGCTTTGAAGATACAGATGCTAAATTAAGGATTTTTAAACGCTCGGGAATATTCCAGGCATCCGCACTCGTTGACTTCCCAAGCTCTTTTCACCATAAAAAAGTCGTATCACCCGCTGTTAAAACACCTGCCAAGCCTGTTGAAAACATCCAGGTTCTTACCGACCAGCTGTTGCTCCAGCGTTTTTCCCCTGCCAGTGTACTGGTAAACAGCACAGGCGACATCATATACATGACCGGCGGTATAGGGAAATACCTTGAACCTGTTGCAGGCAAGGCAAACTGGAACATTTATGCCATGGCTCGCCAGGGATTGCGCGAAGTGCTGCCTGTGGCCATACGAAAAGCATTGCAAAATTTTGACCCTGTCATTCTGCGCAATGTTATCATGGGGACCAATGGGGGAACTCATTTTGCCGATGTTACGGTTCAGCATATCGAAAACCCTGACTCGCTCAAAGGCATGGTGATCATAATATTTAGGGACCTTCCGGCTGTTGTTGAGCATAATGCCATAGCCTCTAAAACAGGAAAATACAGGTTATCGGGCAGGCAAAAGGAACTGGAGATTGAACTGCAACGGAGCTATGAAGACCTTCAAAGCACACGTGAAGAAATGCAGACATCCCAGGAAGAACTGAAATCTACCAATGAAGAGTTGCAGTCGACCAACGAAGAATTGCAATCATCAAACGAGGAGCTTTCCACTTCCAAGGAAGAGATGCAAAGCCTGAATGAAGAGCTGCAAACACTTAATGCTGAGCTGCAAAGTAAGATAAATGATTATTTGCGTGCCAACGATGACATGAAAAACCTGCTGAACAGCACCGAGATCGCCACGCTCTTCCTCGACAGGGACCTGAATATCCGCAGGTTTACCGACCAGGTAATAAAGATAATTAAACTGCGCAGTACCGATATTGGCCGCCCGTTTACCGACCTGGTTACTGATCTGGAATACCCCGAAATCGACATGCACGCCCGGCAGGTGCTTAAGACCCTGGTATCTGTTGAAACAGATATTTCAACCCGCCATAACAGGTGGTTTAACGTAAGGATAATGCCTTACCGCACCCTTGACGACCGCATCGAAGGACTGGTTATCACGTTTACAGATATAACCATAGCCAAGCAGGCCCAGCAGGCCATGACCATTTCGGAAACCCGTTATCGCAGGCTTTTTGAATCAGCCAAAGACGGTATCCTCATACTGGATGCAGAAACAGGGAAGATTAAGGATGTGAACCCGTTTTTAATAGAACTATTGGGTTACTCCAAAGAACAATTCCTCGAAAAAGCAATCTTGGAAATAGGATTACTGAAAGATATCGTGGCAAATAAGGATAAATTCCTGGAATTGCAGGAAAAGGAAATTGTCCGCTATGAAAATCTGCCGCTTGAGACAGCCCAGGGCCAAAAGATCAAAGTTGAGTTCATCAGCAATGTTTACCTGGTTGCCGGTGTGAAGGTTATTCAGTGTTTTATCAGGCACTAGTGCCTGGTGCCTAATACCTAATTGCATGAAAAAAGGAGAAAAATCAGGAGCAGACAGTTTACGCCAACGAGCCGAGTCCTTGCTTAAAACCAAGTCTTCAAAAACAGGTTCGCAGCTTTCAGAAACCGAAACTCTGAAACTTATTCATGAGCTTGAGGTGCACCAGATAGAGCTGGAGCTGCAGAATGAAGAACTCAGCCTGGCAAAAGAACGGGCTGAACTTGCTGTTGCCAAATATGCTGAATTGTACGATTTTGCACCTTCCGGATATTTTACACTTTCACAGTCAGGCCTGACCACTGAATTGAACCTTCTGGGATCGAAAATGCTGGGCAAAGAAAGAGCGCATCTGATTAACCGTCACTTTCGCTTCTTTATTTCAGATTTGTCAAAACCAATCTTCAGTTTATTTCTCCAAAAAGTGTTTTTCGGTAAAACCACAGAAACCTGTGAAATAACCGTGGCATCAGAAAGCAACCCGCCAGTTTATCTTTACCTTTCAGGAATCGCCGATAAGAATGGAGAGAAATGTCATATAACTGCGGTCGACATCACTGACCATAAGCAGGAAGAATCACAATTACTAATGGTAAAAAAAGCAGTTGAATCGGCAAGCGATGCAATTGGGATTTCAGATGCAAAGGGTCACCATGTCTATCAAAACAAGGCATTGTCGGAGTTATTTGAATACTCAACTGCCGAAGAACTTGAGGAGGCAGGCGGTGGTCCCGCAGTGGTCAGAGACCCGAAGGTTGCCGAAGAAATGTACAATAATATTATGAAAGGCGAACCCTGGTCAGGTGAATTAGAGATGGTGACAAAAAGCGGGCGTGTTTTTCCCGCGTATGAGCGTGCAGATGCAATTACCGACAGCCAGGGAAATATCACAGGACTCATCGGTGTAATTACTGATATCACAGAGCGCAGGCAAATTGAAGAAACGCTTCTTGCAACCAATGAATTCAACAGATCCCTATTGCAAACCATCCCGTTTGGATTGGAAATAGTGGATGGGGATGGAAATGTTCTTTTCCTTAGCGACCCTATTAAACAGCATTTCGGGGAAGGCGTCCTGGGAAAAAAATGCTGGGATTTTTACAGGGATGATAAAAAACAATGTTCCCACTGCCCTTTGCATTCAGGTATTACCATTGGTGAAACCAAAACAATTGAAACCAATGGAGTGCTGGGCGGAAAGACCTTCGAAATACACCATACCGGCATGATGTTTAACGGACAAAAAGCAATGCTCGAAGCTTTTATCGACATTACCGAACGTAAGCTATCTGAACAGGAATTGCTCAAAGCCAAGGAACATGCCGAAGAAAGCGATCGCCTGAAATCAGCTTTCCTTGCCAATATGAGCCATGAGATCAGGACACCCATGAACGGCATTCTGGGATTTGCCGAATTACTTAAGGAACCAAAGTTATCGGGCGAGGAACAGGAGAAATATATCGGCATTATAAACAGGAGCGGAGCACGATTGCTGAGTATTATCAACGATATTGTTGATATATCGAAAATAGAAGCTGGCCAGATGAAAGTATCCATTTCAGAGACGAATGTAAACGAGAGAATTGAACACACATATAATTTCTTCAAGCATCAGGCAAAGCAGAAAGAAATTCATTTTTCCTGTAAAACCCCATTGCCATCAATCCAATCCACGATCAAAACAGACAACGAGAAATTATATGCCATTCTCACAAACCTGGTTAACAATGCCATTAAATATACTCATTCAGGGTCGATAGAATTTGGCTATGTGAAA
>JAPLDN010000199.1 GCA_026391755.1 Bacteroidota bacterium | reverse complement strand
GCGGATGACCCACGACAGAACGCCTGCATGTAAACGGCTACCATGGCAGGCCATGCATTCCATACCGCTCATTACATTCATCATACTCTCACCACGGTGGTCGGCATGTTTGCGGGTGTATTCCTCATTTACAAGACCGAGCAAACCCGGCCATGTGCCTTTGAAATGATGCGTGCCGCTGCGTTTGTTCCTGAGGAATTCCCAACTGACATCATAAGTCTCGTCCCCGCATCCACATAAAGCAAGCTGTTTATCCCCGGCTGAAAGTTCATTCCATGGCCTGCCGAAGTCAATGTCATGTTTGGCTCCAACCGCTTTGAGGGTTGCAGTATATTGTCCGTAAGGATCCCCGTAAAATTTACCGGTTTTACTTCCATCCATGGCTCCATTAAAGATGGAGAGACCGGGATCGGTAATCAGCTTCTCAGGATCGCATAAAATCATCATCCCCAGTCCGTCGCATCCGGGACAGGCTCCCTGTACGCTGTTGAAGGAGAAGAAAGTTGAAAGGGGACGGGATTGATATTCCTGTCTCCCTTGTTTGGAATCAGTCTGATTCAAGGCGGATGGCATGGAGACCCCGGCCCGGCCGGATGTCGAAAGTTCCAGGTCACTGGCGGATGGCAGAATAACCCGGTCCCGGCCGGATGGCATTTTCACTGAGACCCTCGAAAAAAGCAGGCGGTACAGGTCATAGATCCCTGTATATGTACCTACAGTGGATCTGGGGTTGGACTGTATCCCCGATTGTTCAACTGCGAAACTTGGTCTCAGCCCGCTGATCTCTTCAAAGCCGGGCCTGTCCCACATCCCGATCTGGGTGCGGGCATAAGCCGAGAAGTTACCCAGGAAGCGGTTCCTTGCTTCGGCATGTATGGTATCAAAGGCCAGGGATGATTTCCCGCTGCCTGAAACACCGCTTATCACTGTGAGACTGTTGTGAGGGATGCGAACGTTGATGCCTTTAAGGTTATGGGTTGTGACGTTGCTCAGGGTCAGATTCCTGATCTCAGATGTCGGATATCTGATATCTGACATCTGACATCTGATATCATCTTCTTCACGAAAATAGTCTTGGGCATTGCCGCTGAATACCAGTTCTCCCCCCGACTCCCCGCTGCCGGGACCTAATTCAATTATACGGTTGGCCGATCTTAACAAGGCCGGATGATGTTCAATACAGATCAGGGTATGGCCATGGCCGGTGAGCCCATTCAGGCAGGTAAGGAGTTTTTTCACGTCATCATTATGCAATCCGGTAGTAGGTTCATCCAGGATATAAATGGATGCAGGATGGATGATCCTGGATCCTGCATCCTGCATCCCGGATCCTGGTTGCCTGAGGAGTTCCGCAGCCAGTTTGATCCTCTGGGCCTCTCCCCCGCTGAGGGTTGATGAACGCTGCCCCAGGGTAAGGTAGGCTAGTCCGAGCTCATCGAGAGTTTGCAGGTAACGGACTATCCGCTTCTCCCCTTCGAAAAACAGCAGGGCTTCTGCTACCGGCATCTCCAGGACTTCATAAATATTTTTATCATTCCGGCAAACTTCCAGGGTTTCATTGTCGAAACGGCGGCCGTTGCATGTCTCGCAAACTGTTTCCACATTTCCCATGAAATGCATCCCGGTTTGTTTGTAGCCGGCTCCCTGGCAGTCCTCGCAACGGCCGCCTGCCGTATTGAAAGAAAAGCGGCTCTTCCCGAAACCCCTGACAACAGCTTCCGGAAGGGATGCGTAAAGGTCCCGGATATGATCGAACAGCCCTATATAGGTGGCAGGATTGCTTCTGGGAGTTCGGCCAATAGGCGACTGGTCGATCTCTATCAAACGCTTAATTCCTTCCCAGCCTGTAATTGATTTGTGTTTCCCAGGCTCTTCATTGCTCTCACCCAGCTTTTTCCTGAAGAAGCTGCCCAGGGTCTGATGTACCAGGCTTGCCTTACCGGATCCCGACACACCAGTTACCACGTTCAGGGCTTGTTTAAGGAATGAAACATCAATGTTTTTCAGGTTATGATGAGATGCACCAGATATGCTGAGTTCTCCCTTGCCTTCCCTGGTATGGACCGGAGGATTCACCCGTTCACGTCCAAAATAATACGATAATGTCTTACTGCGTGTAATCATTGCCTCAGGCAGATTGGCCAATTCAGAAACTGCTGAATTCAGCAGGACATTCCCGCCAAAAACACCAGGTCCCGGACCTATATCAATAATATGATCGGCATGCCTGATGAATTCCTCATCATGTTCCACTACGAACACTGTGTTTCCCTGGTCACGAAGCTGCTTCAGAACTTCAATAAGTGCAAGGGTTTCGGTTCCATGCAGGCCAATGGATGGTTCGTCAAATACATAGATCATCCCGCTGAGGCCCGAACCCAGTTGGGTCGCCAGTTTCAGGCGGCGGGATTCGCCCGCAGGGAGGCTGCCCGATTCCCGGCTCAGGGAAAGATGGCCCAGGCCCAGTTTATTCATTTCCTTAACAAGGGAGGAAATACTCTGTATGATCTTTGCTGCAACTTCCCGCTGATGTACAGGGAATTCAACGGCATTCAGGGCAACAGACATTTCGCGCACCGGCAATTTCGATAATGATGCTATATCCCATTCCCCCACTTTGACCGAAAGAGCCCGTGGATTAAGCCTTTTACCACCGCAGGCTGAGCAGGAGGATGTACGTACAAACCGAAGTATGTTCTTATTCCTGTCCCGCTTCAGTATCTCTTCCATTACCGGGATGATCCCCTTGTAAACTCCCATTTCACGCGGCTTTGCCGTGATCCCGCTCCATTTCATCCTCGATTCGAGGGGGTGCTTGCCAAACGGGATCTCCAGTTTTTCACTTCCGTAAAAAATCACCTTCTTATTTTCAGGTGTAAGGTCTTTCCATGGGATATCGATAGTAAACCCTTCGGCCCGGCAAACCTGTTCAAGCACTTCCAGGGTTACCTGGGAATACATGATATAGCCGTTTGGAGTAGTAATAGCCATGGCCCTCTGGCGGATGGACTTTTCGGGATCAGCTATCAGAAGCCCCGGATCAAGACGGTCTTCAACGCCCAGTCCTTTGCAGGCAGGACATGCCCCTTCAGGTGAATTGAAGGAAAACAGGCTGCGGGTGAGGGGCGGGGTGGGATGCTGGATAACTGGATAACTGGATGACTCGATAGCTGGATAGCTGGATGACTGGATAACTGGATAGCTGGATGACTGGATAACTGGATAGCTGGATCCAGGATTAAGGATCACGGCTTCCGGCTCGCGATTTCCGGTGCGGGCATAGAGCAGGCGCAGCTGATCATAAATTCCGCTGATTGTGCCCACGGTTGACCTGGGATTGTTGATGACCGATCCCTGGTCCACGGCAACAGCCGGGGAAAGGCCTTCAATACTCTCTACATCGGGGCGTTTCATTTTGCCCAGGAAGAGCCGGGCATAGGAAGAGAATGAGCCGAAGTACCTGAATTCAGCCTCCCGGTATAAGACGTCAAAGATAAGCGATGACTTCCCCGAGCCGGAAACGCCCGTAACAACCACCAGCTTGTTTTTAGGAATATCAATGGAGACCGAGTTCAGGTTATTCTCAGAAGCATTGACTATCCTGATTACATTGCTGCTATCCATATTGTAAAATCAAGGCCGGCACAAATCCCGGATCTCATCCGCCGACATTAACAAAAACAAAAATAATTCATTTGTCTGTTGACAAAGGCTTAATTCTTTGCCATCTTTGTATTATGAAAACAAAAAAATGGGCATGGTTACTGGGTGGCCTGCTGGCAGCCCTGATCCTGATCGTAATAGTGGTTATAGTTTATATTCGCTTTGCTCTTCCGAATGTTCCCTTGCAGAATATTTCGGTACAGATCACTCCTGAACGCGTCGCAAGAGGCCAGTACCTGGCTAACCATGTTACCGTTTGCATGGATTGCCATTCAACACGTGATTGGGAAAGGTTTTCCGGTCCGCCCATCCCCGGAACCATTGGTAAAGGCGGGGAAGTATTTGATCAGAAGTTAGGTTTCCCTGGGGCTTTTTCATCCCCTAACATCACTCCCTTCAAACTCGGTGAATGGTCTGATGCGGAGATCTACAGGGCTGTTACAAGCGGTGAAAATAAAACCGGCGGTGCCATGTTTCCCATAATGCCCTACTTTGCCTATGGGACGCTTGACCAGGAGGATATCCTTTCGATGATAGCGTATATCCGTTCCATCCCTTCGATCCGTAACACTCCCCCTTCTTCAAATCCGGCTTTCCCGATGAACCTGGTGGTTCGTACCTTCCCGAGAAAGGCTCTGCCTGTGACTAAACCTGCAGAATCCGATACGGTTAAATACGGTGTTTTCCGGTGGCCGGGAATTTATAATGCCCAACGGGGTGCTTACTTCACCCAATATCACGGCGGATATTGAAACAGGTATCGGTAAGATGGGAAGGGAGGATTTTATCAAACGTTTTAAGGGCTATGACCCTGCTGCCTACAATGCCCCGAAACTTGGCCGGAAAGATATGCCAACTATCATGCCATGGACCATGTATGCGGGAATGGAAAGTAAAGACCTCACCGCTATTTATACATACCTGCATTCACTGCCGGCAAAAAAGAATGTTGTTGTTAAGTGGAAACCGTTGCAGTAGGATACTGGATGACTGGATTACTGGGTGACTGGATGCCAGAGCCAAGTTACCCAGTTACCCAGTCACCTAGTGCGTTGCCCCGAACACCATCCCGCTGATCATTGGGATGAGCCAGATCACCCAGACAAGGATGCTGAACCTGTGAAAGTTTTTGATCTGTTTCTCATTTCTGCGGATGAGGACGATGGTTGCCCAGATTGCGTGAAACAGCATGAGTAAAATGGCCGTGTTGCCAGTAATTCCATGAAAAGTTGCCCTGAAAAGACTTCCGCTGAGTATGCTCATTGCTGTAGTGCCGGTTGTATCGGCTACCAGTCCGCCCCAGAAAAAGACCAGATGCCACCATTTCAGCCTTCGCTGTATTCTTTCGGCCCATACACCGAATGTGTAAAGCACCAAAGCAATATTTATAAAGACGATGGCAATGATCAGGGTGGAACTCATGTAGCAAAAGTATAATTTTTTACCTTGGGTTTACCTTCCTGTTCAGAAAAACAAGAGTCTTGATTATATTTGCATAAATACCATCATCAAAAAACAGAAATTATGCAGACCATCTTAGGCAGTGGCGGATCCATCAGCAAAGTGCTGGTTCCTGAATTAGCAAAATATACCGACCATATCAGGCTGGCCGGAAGAGATCCTAAGCCATATACAGGCAGGGATGAGCTTTTCAGGGTTGACCTTCTCGACACTGAAGGAACATCCAGGGCTGTGGAAGGTTCAGACATTGTTTACCTTCTGGCTGGCTTGCAATATGATATCCGTGTTTGGAAGGCCTCCTGGCCCAGGATCATGGCCAATGTGATTGAAGCCTGTTCAAAACATAAAGCAAAGCTGGTTTTCCTTGATAATGTTTATATGTACGGATTAGTGAAGGGGTGGATGAACGAGGAAACCCCGTATAATCCTTACAGCAGGAAAGGAGAGGTCAGAGCCGGGATTGCAAACCTGCTCATGGATAAAGTAAAGCAAGGTGATTTGCAGGCACTTATAGCCCGTTCAGCTGATTTCCTGGGGCCGGGAGCAACAAATACTTTCATGCATCCAATGATCTTCATGAAATTTAAGGATAAGAAAAGCGGACAATGGATTGCCAATGACAATGTGAGGCATTCATTTTCATATACTCCTGACCTTGGCAAAGCGGTTGCACTGCTTGGCAATGCTCCTGATGCTTTTAACCAGGTTTGGCATCTCCCTGCAGCAAAAGATGCAGTTTGCGGGAAAGAATTCATTTCAATCGCCGCCCGGGCCATGGGAGTTGATCCGAAGTACTCGGTACTGAAGACCTGGATGATGCGACTAGTCTCACCTTTCAGCCGCATGGCTCTGGAAAGTATTGAAATGGCTTACCAGTATGAATACGAGTATCTCTTCGACAGTTCGAAATTTGAAAGCAGGTTTTTCAAGGCAACCCCATCAGCGGAAGCTGTAAAACTAACTGCTGATTCATATAAAGTTGTCGGGTGACAAGTGTTACGTAACAGGGCAACGTCAATCTTTGGACAACGCCCTCGAAATAACAATCCTTTGTATTTCGGCTGTTCCTTCGTATATCTGCGTGATCTTGGCTTCACGCATAAGGCGTTCCACATGGTATTCCTTGACATAACCATAACCTCCGTGAACCTGCACCGCCTCGGTGGTGACCCACATGGCAGTATCGGCTGCAAATAACTTGGCCATGGAGCTTTCGGTTCCGTATGGCTGGAGATTGTCCTTAAGCCAGGCTGCTTTATATACAAGGTTTCGGGTGGCTTCAATACGGGTAGCCATATCTGCAATTTTAAATGCTATGGCCTGGTGGTTGATGATCTCTGTACCAAAGGATTTGCGTTCCTTTGAATATTTAAGGGATCTTTCATAGGCTCCCTCTGCAATTCCCAGGGCCTGGGCAGCAATGCCTGTCCTTCCGCCTTCGAGCAGTTTCATTGCAAACTTAAAACCGAAGCCATCCTCTCCTATCCTGTTTTCCTTGGGGACGACGACGTCAGTAAACATTACCGAATGAGTATCGGAGCTGCGCATGCCCATTTTATCTTCATGCGGTCCCAGGGTAATACCGGGGGAGTTCCGTTCCACAATGAATGCATTTATCCCTTTGGTTTTAATTCCGGGGTTGGTTTGGGCGATGACCAGGTAAGTAGATCCCTTATCGGCGCTGGTAATCCAGTTCTTAACTCCATTGAGCACATAATGATCCCCTTTATCGATAGCCGTTGTTCGCTGGGAGGAAGCATCAGATCCGGCTTCAGGTTCAGAAAGTAAAAAAGCCCCTAGTTTTTCACCTCTTGCCAGCGGCCTGAGGTATTTTTCCTTCTGTTCTTTTGTTCCGAAACGCTCAATGCCATAGCAGGCAAGGGAATTATGGACTGCGAGGATAACAGCTACTGAGGCGTCACATTTAGCGATCTCTTCAACAGCAATTGCATAGGAGATAGTGTCCATCCCCCCGCCTCCCCATTCCGGCGAGACGTTCATTCCAAGAAAACCAAGTTCAGCAAGACGGCGAACGTGTTGGGCAGGGTAGATGGAATTTGCATCGCGTTCGAGTACATCGGTAAGCAGTTCGCGACGGGCAAAATCCCTTGCCGAGTCGCGGATCATTTTCTGTTCTTCAGTTAGTTCGAAATTCATGTTGCAGTGATTATTTAGTTAAGATCGCATGTATTTAAGCGATTGGCGATTAAAAAGGTGTTTGTAATTTTCATCCTTTTTCCTCCTCATGGCTCATGGCTCATGGCTCATGGCTCATCACTCATCACTCATGGCTCATCACTCATCACTCATGGCTCATCACTCAGGGCTCACTTAAACACTATTGAAACCAGGGTTTTGTCATCCCCTCCCATATTGGCCATCAGGCCGTATGGACGGTCCACGGGGACAGCAACCTGTGATGCTCCGGCTTTTCCTTTGAGCTGCTCCAGCAGGGTCACAGCCATGTGAACACCGGTGCCTCCTGTAGGGTGGCCCCAGCCAACAAGTCCGCCGGTTGTATTGATCGGGAACTTTCCATCCCTGGCAGTATTCCCGGCAAGGACATACTCTGGGCCCTTACCGTAAGGAGCCAGTCCCAGGGCCTCAACTGCCATAATACCTGCCACGGTAAAACAATCGTGTATCTCTGCTGTCGCAACCTGGCCAATAGTAATTCCCGCCGATTCCAGCGCCTCTGAAACAGCTTTTTTCATGGTGGTCAGAGCTGCCTTGTCGGGAGGTGGTTTGGTGATGTCTTCCTCTACCTGGCCATAACCAACAACTTCAATGGCATAAGAGAGCGAGATACCGCATCGTTTCAGCCCTTTCTCACTCATGATGGCAATGGCCGAAGCCCCGTCCGACACCTTAGAACAATCCAATGCAGTCAGGTTCTCCAGAAAGCTTTTGGGGTTTGGTTCAACCATAGCCGCTACTTCCAGGTCTTTGGTTGTATTATGGTATTCCTGGGCCGTTGGACAAAGTCTTGCGTTTTCGATGGCATTCCTGTACCAGCGGGCAAAAGCCTTTCGGGTTGTTTCCCTTCCGAATTTTTCAAAATAAGCCCCGGCCCTTTCACTGAATTGCCCGGGGAAAAAATAAGCATGCCCGTCCTTACGATTCGGAGCCCAGCCCGCCGGCGCCAGGAAATCGGCACAGTAAATGGCTTTCACGGTGTTTTGGACCTCGAAGCCAATAGCCAGGACCACCTCGGCAGTCTCGGCCAAAATGCTTTTAATCCCGCTCATCAGAGCCAAACCGCCCGAACAGCAAGCGCCTTCAACACGAATCGCCGGCTTATACCTTAATCCTTCATCAATAAATGGGAAAAATGCCGCCAGGTTGGCCTGCCTGTTAAAGCGCGAAGCCATGAAATTGCCTATCACGCATTCATCCACATTACCGGCCCCTCCTATAAGTCTCAGAACTCCCTGCCCTGCCTCCTTTATATAATCCTCAAGCCCCGGACGTTCTTTTTTCGGATGGAATTCCTTGCGGCCACTGCCCATGGAAATGGTATTGTACCCGGCCACCATATATACTTTTCTTCTCAGTTTCTTCATTTAAATATCATTTTAAAACAAACAACATTATTGATTCCCATCCTGCATCCCATATCCAGAACATTTCAATCCAGGTACTCGTTTATGGGTCCGTAGGCATGGAAAAATCCAGTCAGCAGGACTGTGTTAACATCGGCATCGTTAAATGCGACTCCGTTTGACACCAGGTGCCTGCCGATCTCTTTGGACTTCTTCACGTAATCCCTGGCAATCTCTGCTCCCGGCGATGTTGCCGATCTGAGCTGGGCAAAATACGGTTTCAAAATATCATCCTTCCCTTTGTTTCCTACTACCGATTTCCATGCCGGAGGAACGGGCATAGCGCCGAGTTTTTCATCAACTTTTGCCAGGATCCCGCTCACAGGGATATATGCTTCCATTAAAGGATCATACACTGCAACGATCTTCCCTTTTTCATATTTCAGTATGCCGTCTTTCTGGGAACCGTCGGAATATTGTCCGCCCTTCACGCCCTGCCCTAATAGTTTTTCAAGCAGTTTGGAATGGATCTCCTCATCTTTTGTGAAGGGGTTCATCACGAACATGATGAAGCTGCATACATCCACTCCAACATAATCGATAAGCTGGAAAATACCCATCGGTCTTACCAGGTATTCCTGTCCGACCTTGTTCACGGCATAAATGGCCTCCGTGATCGACATTCCCATGTCCATCATCTTGTGTATGACCTCCACCGCATATAAAATATCGCGCATGAAATGCCCGTTCCCGATAAATCCGGCAATATCACGGGCCGGGACTACCACCTTCCTCAGGTTTTTGGCATAGGCGAGCGCAAATTCATTCACTTCATCCAAAGTTTGCTTACTGCGGATGACTTCCACCAGTTTCTGAACGGCTGGGGGATTGTAGAAATGGAATCCGATGATCCGTCCGCCAAGCCCTGCGCCCTCATCCAGGACAGTAATGGGAATAGAGGAAGTATTGGTGAAAAACCAGGGTTGGTTCGGATTGTTCAGGTTTATCTGTGAGAAGATCCTGATCTTCAAGGCCGAATCTTCCTTAATAGCTTCAAACACCATGTTTGAATCATACGCCGCTTCAAGACGTGTTGTTGGCCTTACTACATTCATCACATCGAAAATATACTGTGCTATGATCTCGTCATTGTCGATGAGATCTCGGCGTTCGGCATAGACCGCCCTTAAAGCATTGACTTTTTTCTCGGCTATCTTCAGGATCTGGGCCTTGAGGTATCTCATAACCCCGGCGAGGGCTTCATCTGAA
>JAPLDN010000302.1 GCA_026391755.1 Bacteroidota bacterium | reverse complement strand
GAAAAGCATCAGGATTGCGGCTGCTGCAGCGATAGCAAGAAACAGGCTTTGAATACGTTGGATCATAAGTAGGGATTTTGATTGTACTCTGCAAATGTCGGTATTTTTTATAAAATCAGGGATTTTTTTGACATTTGTGATTTATTTAGTATCTTTGTACCCGATATCGTTCCCATCTCACATATACGTTATTATTCAAGGAACAATTCTTTAAACACAATTCCATCCATTTGATTTAATGGTAATTCTAAAACCAAATTCATTTTTACATGTATGATATTATATCACTCGACAGCAAAGAGCTGAACGAGTTAAGGGAAATTGGACGCCAGTTGAATATTCCCAAAGTTGACAAACTTGAAAAGCAGGACCTGGTCTATAAGATCCTCGACCACCAGGCACTCAATCCCAGCCAGGAAATCCTTGAACAGGAGCAAAACCAGGTACGGCGTTTCCGCGGAAGGCCAAAGAAAAATACGGATCAGCCGCAGGCTGAAAAGCCGGTTGTGCCCCAGGCAGATAAACCGGCCATCCCTGAGGGAGAGAAGCCGGCCTTTGTCCCTAAGGAAAAACCGAATTTTACACCCAGGGAAAAATCGAACTTTGTCCGTAAGGATAAACCGGGTTTCGTCCCAAGGGAAAAAAGAAATTTCACACCCAAGGATCGACCTGTGAACCAGGGTGTACAGGGAGTGGAAATCCAGCCCCAGGACTTAAAAAACGAAACGGTAAAACCTGTCACGGAAAGTTTTGAATATGTTCCTGTTCCTGAACCTTTGAGCCTGTTTGAATCGTATAATGAGACAAACAGCGAAGCACCCAAAGTTGAGACCCCTGCTGCCGGTCCTGAAAACCAGTCGGAGGTTACTGAAACCCCCGGGGCAACCCAGGAAAATCAAACCCAGGCTGCACAGGATGAACGCCGCGGAAGGGATTTCCAGCGCAAGTTCACAAGGGAACAAAGGGAGCCGAGAGAACGGGAACAAAGAGATCAAAGGGAGCCCAGGGAAAGCAGGGAACCCCGGGAACCGAAAGAAGAATACTCCTGGGAATTCGAAGGTATCATTACCAGCGAAGGCGTTCTTGAGATCATGGCCGATGGCTATGGCTTTCTGCGTTCTTCCGATTATAATTACCTGAACTCACCCGACGATATTTATGTATCCCAGTCCCAGATCAAACTGTTTGGACTCAAAACTGGGGACTCGGTCAGGGGAACTATCCGTCCGCCAAAAGAGGGGGAAAAATATTTTCCTCTCATCAAGGTTGAACTGATCAACGGGCGCAGTCCCGAGGAAGTGCGTGACAGGATACCCTTTGATTTCCTTACGCCTCTCTTCCCGATGAAGAAATTCAAACTTACGGGCCATGCCGAAAATTCAATGTCGACCCGTATTATAGATATGTTTGCACCTATAGGTTTCGGCCAGCGTGGTTTGATCGTAGCGCAGCCAAAAACAGGGAAGACCGTTCTTCTCAAAGAAATTGCCAATGCCATTGCGGCAAACCATCCCGATGTCTATATGATCGTTCTTCTCATCGACGAGCGTCCTGAAGAAGTTACCGATATGCAGAGAAGTGTTAAAGCGGAAGTTATTTCCTCAACTTTTGACGAACCGGCCGACAGGCATGCACGTATCTCCAATATTGTTCTTGAGAAAGCCAAGCGGCTTGTTGAATGCGGCCATGATGTGGTTATCCTGCTCGACTCGATAACACGTCTTGCAAGGGCATACAATACTGTTGCCCCTGCATCGGGCAAGGTCCTTTCGGGCGGTGTGGAAGCCAATGCCCTTCAGAAACCCAAACGGTTCTTCGGAGCTGCCCGCCAGATCGAGAATGGCGGATCGCTTACCATCATCGCAACGGCTCTTATAGATACCGGTTCGAAGATGGACGAAGTGATCTTTGAAGAATTCAAGGGAACGGGTAATATGGAACTACAGCTCGACAGGAAACTCTCGAACAAGAGGATCTGGCCTGCTGTGGATATCGTTGCTTCCAGCACACGCCGTGAAGACCTCCTGCTCGACAAGGATGTTCTCGGCCGTATATGGGTCCTGAGAAATCACCTGGCCGATATGAACCCTCTAGAAGCGATGGAGTTCCTGAAAAACCAGATGAAATTCACGAATACCAACGAGGAATTCCTGATCTCTATGAACGGTTAGATCCTGCAAAATTTCCCGGTATATTCTTTGCTCCTGCTTTTGATCCTGACAAAATAAATTCCCGGCGGAAAATCACGGATGTCGAGGCTTGTATTATTTTCCCTGATCGCCGATGCGAAGATCTTTGCCCCCAGGACCCCGTAAATTTCAATGGATTCGGGGATACCGTATTCCACGGGCAGGGAAACACAGATTGAATTTGAAGCAGGGTTCGGATAGATGACCAGGGTTGACAGTTCCTGGTTCCGGATCCCAACGTATAATGAATCCAGCTTCTTGACAGTAAGCCGGTTAGAATATGCCCCATCCTCGAATGCTACATACAGGCTCCCTGCCGGGCTGCATGCAAGGCTGGTATAATCGGCCCAGTCGGACGAAACCCCTGCAGAATCGGCAGGTTCCCAGCCGTATATCTTATCTCCCAAAACCTTCGGAATATGATAAGACTCGATATCGATATATGAAAGAAAGGCCGAACCGTTTGGGGTAAATGCCAGGTTCAGGTAATGAGCTTCACCGGTCGATATGGTGCCCGGGTCGGCATTTACCCAGTGACTCCCGATGAATTTTCTTACAGTCCCTTCTGCAATTTCATCCCAGTATGCTATAAATGGTATACCTGCCGGACTGAATTTAAGGTCGATATAATTAGCCGGTCCTTCCGAGAATCCTTCCTCACCGACATCCTGCCAGGATGTTCCGTTAAATTTCCTGACTGTGGCCTTCTGGGAGTTTCCATGATCCTGGTAAGCAATATAAGGATCCCCGGTGGGGCTGAATGCAAAGCTGATGAAATCTGCTTCACCAGCCGAAAAGCCTGGATTGCCAAGATAAACCCAGGAGGTCCCGTTGAATTTCATAACTGAAGCTTTGTTGGAATGAGAGCCATCAGTAAAGGCAAGGCAAGGGTGGGAAGGTTCCGCGGGAGGCAGGGCGATACATGTATAATTTGCAATCCCCGGGCTAAAGCCGGGTGAGCCAACAGGAACCCATGAACTTCCGTTCAGGGTCATTACTGTTGCTTTATAATTGTTTCCGGCATCTTCATAGGCAATAAACGCTTGTCCGGAAGAACTGAAATCCAGGCTTGTGAACCACACTTCCCCTGCCGAAAACCCCGCGATGCCGGCAGGCCTCCATTGCTGGCCGTCGAAGGTCATAACCGTCGCCTTTGACTGGTTCCCGTAATCCTTGTAAGCTACGTAAGGTTTTCCCGCCGCACTGAACTTCATTGAAATATAAGCCGACTGTGCCGATGAAAATCCTTCAACCCCAACAACCTTCCATAAATAAGACATGGGTGAGGATCTTTCCAACCCGGCCTGGGAAAGAGCTATTAGAGGAAAAAGTATTGCAAGAATGAAAAGTTTTGGTTTTAGCATGCAATTTCTAATGAGTTATAATAATCTTCCCGTTCCCTGCAGTACCCCTGGGCTTTGTAAGCAGGTAAAAATAAATCCCATCCCCCAGGGAGGAAGCATCAAAGCCGTAATCATTGATTTTATTGAGTTTTTGAGTAAAAACATTGGATCCCAATGTGTTGTATATTGCAATCTGCACATCATCACCTGAGAACAATCCTCCTTTTAAATGAAACTCCCCTTTGCCGGGATTGGGAAAAATTAAAAGATCTTCTTTCCCGG
>JAPLDN010000352.1 GCA_026391755.1 Bacteroidota bacterium | reverse complement strand
AGCTCCATGGGATTCATAGTCGTACTCTGGACAGCAACAGTGATAATAGGGTCGCTGTTGGCATCGGCTTTCGTTACTACAGGAGGTGCGTCCAGGTCCTGCGGAAGGAGTCTTGCCGCCTGGCTTACCTTGTCACGCACGTCGTTGGCCGCTTTCTCAAGATCGGCTCCCACATTGAACTCCACGGTAATGTTACTTGAACCGGTCGAAGAAGAGGAAGAAATGGAACGAACGCCTTCAATCCCGTTTATGGATTTTTCAAGCGGTTCGGTGACCTGCGATTCAATAATATCGGAATTGGCGCCGGCATAGGTCGTCTGGACATTGATAGTCGGCGGATCGATAGCAGGGTAAAGCCTTACTCCCAGGAATGAAAAACCAACAAATCCGAAGAGCACGATAATGAGGCTCATCACAATGCTTGCAACAGGACGTTTTATCGCGAAATCGGAAATAGTCATATCCCTTATTTTATTTTCGCAAAGGTAAGTACCATATCAGGCTTGATGAATAAAACACCGGTTACCACTACCGTATCACCATCGCTCAGGCCCTGGATTACTTCGATTGTGCCAGCCTTCCTTACTCCTGTCTGGATCGGAACAAATACAGCCCTCCCTCCCCGGCTTACTATCACGCTCTTACTCCGTTCTTTCATAATAATGGCCTGGGTGGGGATCATAAGCGCATTACGGTTCTCGCTCAATCTGAGCTCTACACTTGCATAAGCACCGGGTGTAAGGACCGGGGCATGGGCTTCAACAATAGCCCTTGCCTTCAGGTTACGTGTGTTCAGGTCAATCCCTTCTTCGGTAGCCATTACTTCCGCTTCATATTTTTTCTCATCACCTTCCACCGAGAATTTAACCTTCGTCCCCTTGTGGATCATGGAACTGTATTTGCCGGGAACCGAGAAATCAAGCTTCAGCTTGTCCGATTCGCGGATTGTGGCAATGGGCGTTGATTGTGTGACCTGGGCGCCAAGGCTGATGTTACGCAAGCCTATCACACCGTCATAGGGCGCAAGGATCGCAGTTTTTGAAATCTGGGCTTTTAAAAGGTCAATATCATTCAGGATAGAAGTAACCTGTAACTCCTGCTGATCATATTCCACCTGGCTGATTCCGTCGACCTTCAGCAATTCTGTCTGGCGGTCAAGGATCTGTTTGCCGATCTCATATTGCGTCTGGGCCTTTTTAAGCTGGGCCTGGAGGTCCCCGTCGAAGATCTTAAGCAGCATCGTGCCTTTCTTTACAAGTTGTCCCTCGGGCAGGTTGACCATCACAACCCTTCCGGGCATTTCGGGCATCAGAACGGTTTCCTCAAAGGGTCGCAAAGTGCCTGAAATTCCAATTGTTTCATCGACCACCGAAGGAGTGACGACATACCCTTCTATGAAGGAAATGGATGCCGTTTCCTTACCCTGCTTCTTTTTACCCCCTGAACACGAAGCAAAAGAGACAAAAAGAAATACAAGGAATAAATTCAGTATTGGGCTTCTATACATATCTATCAATGTAAATTCGTCCCGGGGGTTTTCAACACTCCTCGCAATGGGACTCTATTGACCGTAAAATTACAAAATCCCGGGGAGCATTTCAGCTTAATGGACGTGTATTGCGAATTAATCTATAAAGACCCTGGTTTTACCGATGGAAAACCCTGATCACCTCCTCCTCATCAGGCTCCCTCATCGCATTGATCAACTTGCAACCCTGGTACTGATCAAGGTCCCCGGGCCTGATTTCACGCTTCAGCACCTTCCCTTCGGCCAGCAGCCTGGAACGACAGGTCCCTTCAAGTAAGGGATTGGCAGGGGTGTACCAGCGGGAGCCGTCATAAAAGATCAGGTTGGAAATACTGCTGTCGGTAATCAGCCCGTCCTTGACAATAATAATTTCATCACATTCTTCCCGCATGGCAACTAATGCTTCAAGGGCCTTCCGGTCGCAGTATTTCAAATGATAATCAATAGTATCGGCATTTACCAGCTTCAGGCTCCTTACCGGGTATTTCACATAATGCCTGAAAGTAACTTCAATAATATCCTTTTCATAGATTATATTGCATCTCACCGTCCCCTTTTGCATGTTCTCAGGAACCCGCAGCATCAGTTCAAGCCGGGTCCCTGGTACCCTGAGCCCGGCACCTGGTTCGCATCCTGCATCCTGCATCCTGAAACCCGACTTCAGCATGCGTTCTTCATGCCAGCCCAGGTGGAGCGGCTGCCCGTTTTCAATGCATATAGTCTCAAACAAGCGGCACATAAACCTTTGCGATGAGTTCATCATACTCGCCCTGGCAATCGCTCAGGGCAGTTATCCCTCCCCCGCTTCTGAATTGCACTAAGCCATCAGCCTTCTCAATATAACGTATCATGACTGCGGATGAAAAATCCCGTCCATCGAAATACCCGAAAATTCCTGTATAGAATCCCCGCCCGTCAGCCTCGGCTTCCTTTATGATCTGCACCGTCCTTTCTTTCGGCGCCCCGCTAACAGAACCGGCAGGCAATAATTTGAAAATATCTTCCCCGAGATGCCCCAGGTAGCCTTTGGGCAATTTCCCGCTGATCTCCGAACTCATCTGCAATAAATCCTTTTTATTTGTCCTGATCTTTTCAATATAACGGAATCGGTCAACCTTGACTTCAGAGGCTATCATAGCCAGGTCATTGCGGATAAGGTCAACAATCGTATTATGCTCAAAAAATTCTTTTTTGTCGGCTAACAATTTGGCTTCCGCATTGGGAATTCCGGCGTCAATTGTGCCTTTCATCGGGTTTGACCTTACAATCCCGTTTTCAATCCCGATAAAGGGTTCAGGCGAAAACACTGTAAAATGATCCCCGAACAGCAACTTATAAGGCGCATGACTTAGTTCAAATATTTCCCTGAGGCTTAGTTCTGTATCCAGTCCTGCGGCAAATGTAAGATTGATCAGGTAAGTGTCCCCCCTTTTAAGGTGCCAGCTTACTTTTTCGAAGGCATGACGGTAAGTTTCAAAATCCACGGGACTGGCTGCAAAGCTGAAAGGTCTTGTCTTTTCGACAGGGTCCATCCTGCATCCAGTATCCCGCATCCTGAACCTTATCCCCTGGTCTTCCGCCTCGGGGATGGTTATAACGGCCGTGTGAATGCCCTCAAAATCGGTCACAAGCAGGAAAGGAATTTTCTTTGCGGCATATTCGTTAATTTTACCGCACGCATCATCCCTCTGCATGAAGATTTTACTGCTCGATAACCACGATTCTTTCACTTTCAACCTTGTTGAACTTCTGAGGAATAACGGCAAAGTTAGCTTTAATGTGATTAAATCGGATGAATTGAGGCTTTCAACAGCTGCCTCTTACGACAAGATCATTTTTTCGCCAGGCCCCGGCCTGCCAGGGGAGCAGCCCGCAATGTTCGATATCCTCAGGGAATATGGTGAGTCCAAACCTGTTCTCGGTATCTGCCTGGGTCTGCAGGCCATCGCGCTGTTTTATGGCGGAAAGCTGTATAACCTGCCCAAAGTAGTACACGGACAGCCGCGCAGCCTGAATATCATCCGCCCTTGCCATTATATTTTCAACGGAATCCCAAATGGCTCTGAGGTCGGACTTTATCATTCCTGGGCTGTTTCAGAAGCCTATCTTCCATCCTGCCTTCGAATAACTTCCCTGTCGGAAGACGGCACCATCATGGGCCTGGCTCATATTACTTTTAATGTCTGCGGATTACAGTTTCACCCAGAATCGATAATCACCGCATACGGACAGAGGGTGCTGGATAACTGGATAGCGGGATAGCGGGATATTTGTCCTTTACCATTGCATCGGCACTTCCATCAGAAGGATATCAGCATCGGTGACTGCTTTGATATCAATTTCGTCGGCTTCCGAGATTCCCATTCCGTCGCGGGTTTCAAGCCTGGTACCAACCACATCCGCAGACCCGTTTATAATAAGAACATAGGCCCCGTGAGACTTATCATGCAATGAATATGTACAGTTTTTGTCGGCGGATAAGCTGATCCTTGAGAACCAGGTTTTCTGGTTCAGCAAGAGCGCCCCGGCCTCGTCGGGAGATACCAGCCTTTGCCATCTGCCATTTCGTTCCGAAGGGTCGAATGCCTTCTGGTCATACCTGGGTGTGAGATTTTTTTCGGCGGGGAAAACCCATATCTGGAAAAGCTTTACGGGGATTTTTGGGTCGGCATTATATTCGGAGTGAAAGATCCCCTTGCCGGCTGTCATTACCTGGACTTCGCCGGGCCTGAGTTGCATGGTATGCCCCATGCTGTCCTTGTGCTCCAGGGTTCCTTCCAGCACAATGGTCGTGATCTCCATATTATCATGGGGATGCTTGTCGAACCCGCCGCCTCCGTCTATAACATCGTCATTGATTACCCTTAGCGCTCCGAAATGAACCCTTGCCTGATCATAATAATTGGCAAAACTGAAGGTATAATGGGTGTCGAGCCAGCCGTAGTTCGAATGGCCACGGCTGCTCCCCCTGTGTATGATGGTTTTCATAAAACCTCCCTGTTTACTGTACTTTTGAAAGTTCCACGTTAAGTGCAAGTTTCACTTCGTCGGCAACCACCATGCCGCCGGCTTCGGTGATGGCATTCCAATGCAGTCCGAATTCCTTGCGATTTAACTTTCCGCTGAGTTCAAACCCTGCTTTTGTATTTCCGTAAGGATCGACCATGATGCCGCCGAAAGATACTTTCATTTCAAGTGGACGGGTGGTGCCGCGGATTGTCATTTCGCCGTTCATCACGAACTCATCGTCGCCCGTCTTTTTAAAAGAAGTTGATTTATAGGAAAGCTTCGGATGATTGACAGCGTCGAAGAAATCAGCTGATTTCAGATGGCCGTCGCGGTCGCCAACACCGGTATTGATGCTGTCGGTATCGGCCGAGAATTCAACTTCGGCATCGCTCCAGTCATTCCCATCAGTGAGGACAAAACCGTCGAACTTTTCGAATTTTCCTGTCACTGTTGAGATTACAAGGTGTTTTATTTTAAAAAGGATCTCTGTATGATAAGGGTCTATCGCCCATTTTGTTTTTATTGTTTCCATGATCTTTGTTTTTCTGCAAAATTACAATGGCTTTCGTTCACCGGAAAGGGACAAATCATGGTTTAAATAGGAAAAATCACGGTTAACCTGAATGGGTCTGTTTAAATTCCATGAGAGACTGGCCGGTTCCTGATTTAAAGAATTTGCTGAAATGGGAAGGGTCGTCAAACCCCAGTTCGAAGGCAATCTCTTTGCCTGACTTACCTGTGAATATCGTGGTTCGCTTTGCCTCCAGTAACAGCCGGTTGCTGATAAAATCCTTGGCTGAAATACCGATATTTGTTTTGATCACCTCATTAAGGTAATTCGGGCTCACATGAAGGGCCCCGGCATACTCCTTCACCTGGTGCCATTGGTGAAAACGAGTCTCCACAAGGTTTTTAAACCGTTGTACCATGGACTTGCCCACTTCGATGTTTTGCGTATTGGTATCGGGGAACAGGCTGCAATGGGCGTTGCATTCGATGAGAAAGAGTTTCAGGTAAGCTCCGATGGTTTCATATTTCATTTCCTGTTCCGAAGCATAGGCTTCCTTAATACGATCGGCAAAGAACAGGATGTTTTGGAGCCTGGGGTCGGAAAAAGGTAAAGCGGGAGTATCGCTGCTGTCGCGGAACAGCCGGAGATTGGAGATGAAATCTTCACGTATGCTGTTTTTCATCAGGAACTCAGGGGTGAACAGGATGACCAGGCCCGTGATATCAGGAGTGGAAATAATCTGGTGGACCTGGGTCGGGCTTACAAAGAATATATGATGAGGAAGGATAGGGTATTCCCTGAAATCTATTACATGCCTTCCCGAGCCGCTGAATGGCCATATCACCGAGTAGTAATTATGACGGTGGGGTTCGTCGGCTATCCCGTTCTGGCGGTCGGCAATTTCCTCCATGGTCCTTAGCACAAAAGAGGCCGGGATATCATTATCCAGCAATTCGAGACTGTATATTTTGTTTTGCATTGCCTTACAAGATTCAGGGCATTGTTTATTATTTCTTTAAAACTTCTGCCATTACTTATTTATGGACCATGATCGTATCTGGTGTAAACCCGACAGGCACCACCATACTCACATCAACAGGCTTGCCCCGGGATTCACCGGGTGCCCATTTCGGCATGCTTTTAACAATGCGAACTGCCTCTTCATCGCAGCCGCCACCTATCCCTCTCATGCTCTCCACATTGTCAACCGAGCCGTCGGCTTTCACCGTAAAGCCTACATATACCTTCCCTTCCAGTTTCATGGGGACAGCCTTTAGCGGGTATTTCAGGTTTTCGGCAATGTATTTAAACAGCATGGTTGTGCCACCGGGGAATTCAGGCTGCTTGTCGATCTTCTTGTATGCCAGGCTCTGGTCCTTTACCGGCTGGTCCGTGGGAGGATTGTGATGACGTGGAGGTGAAAGGGTGGGCGTGCCTGCCTGGGTCTCATACTGATTGTACTGGTTATACTGCGCGAAGGATTTTATACTCAGGGCCGTTCCGGCAAGAAATATTACAACGCCAACGATCACGGGCAGAGTGATAGAGTGTTTTGCTGTTGAGGGAGGTGAAAAATTGAAACCGGTTGAGATCATTCAGTAAATTTAATTCAATTTGCAAACATAGATGGAGATTTTCAGTTTGTCAACACTTTTTTAAGATTTGTTTATTCCCATGGATATTCTCAACTTTGGGAGGCTTAACATTAAAGATTATGGCGTTTTCGATCATTAATTTTTTTCGTGAAGGGATTAAGTGGAATGTGGTATTTCTCAGTACTGTGGTATTCACGATCTTTTTCATACCTGTTTTTCAGGAGCCCGCCCAGAAATGGCTCTATGATATTTCCTTCACCCTGATCTTTCTCCTGGGATTTATTAATTCAGACCGGAAACACCCTGCATTTCTTCCTGTAGCAATCTCTGCAGTGGTGCTACTCTGGATATCGGCTTCACTGAAAATGCCTGTTTTATTTGCTTTTTCCTACTCCCTGAACATCCTTTTCTTCGGTTTTGTGATCGTGGGAATGGTCAAACATCTCATCTATTCAAATACCGTCACGATCCGGATCATTCTTGAGTCCATAATCATTTACCTCCTTATCGGCCTGATCTTCGCGATGGTGATTAGTCTTATTGATCATTATGACCCCCTGGCTTTCAGTTTCCCTGCCCGTGATGACAATTCCAGCGTGGGACATCTCGATGCTTTCATGTATTTTACCTTTGTTACCCTCACCACAACCGGTTTTGGTGATATGCTCCCAAAAGAGCCATATACCCGTTCTCTCACTATTTTTATTTCCATCACCGGCCAGATGTACATTGCCATCATCGTAGCCACTTTGGTGGGGAAATATGCCGCATCGAGGCATGAGGACAGGAACGAGGAATAATGCAAATTCCGGGTATTGTTTTATTTCCCCCCCGCCTCAAGCCAGTCTTTAACATACTCAATCCAGATATCAGTCTTATCAAACAACTGGTAGTTCGGGGGATAAGGAATTATCACATCAGGACTAATCCCTATATTGTCAATGGGATTTTCGGGAAGCCTGCGTGAACGGGTCATGGGATACCTCATATAATACTTTCCAGAAGGCAGGTCAACAGGCACCGAATTTGAATAGTCAAGCACACCTGCGGTATTCTGATCACCGAAAAGTGTGACTTTGCTGCTTGTTTTTGCAGCCAGTAGGAACTGCTCAGCCGAAGACCCGTTGCCTTCGTTGATGATAATGCCTACCCGCCTCGGATATTTGTAAACAGTATCTTCTTTCACGGTATCGTCCTTGCCCATCATGGGGTGGACCACAAATCCCCCGGGGTTCTTCTTCATCTCGGCGAGTAATGCTTTAGTCCACTTGATACCTTCATCCCCGTTTCTCAAGGTTCCCTTTTTCAGATCCTCTTCATACATGTTAATGTTATCCTCACAGGCATACCATTCCACTCCCTTGCTTAAAAACGGACTTGTATAGATCAGTCTGAACAGCATCTGCCATTCATCATCCTGCCCTCCCCCGTTGCCCCTGAGGTCAATCACCAGGTTGGGCCTGCTCATGATATCCTTCCAGTGGTCAGTGATGGTTTTTTCAATCCTGTCCTTAAACCCGTCAAAACTGTTGGGTCTGATAAAGAAAGTGCTGTCGCTGAGTATTCCATAGGTGAAATAAACATTGCCCCCGTTCGGATAAAGGGGTATATATGACCTCATAAATGCCTGGTCGTTGCGCGGGGTCGAAGTTTTACGGACGAGAAATTTATCGTCATGAATCTCAAGGATTCGCCGGTTCACATGCAGGCTTGCAACAGTCTTCCCAACCCTGGCTCCCTTCCAGGTTGTATGCACCCGTACATTAAAAACAGTATCATTTGACGGCGGATGACTTTCATTGTTTAGTCCAGCCTGCTCCTTAGGGCAAAACTCAAACATTACCTGCCCGGGTTTCCATCGTATCGTGCTTACCGAAACCCCCAGGTAATTACCTGTGCCCGGATCTTTCACCACCGCCATCTCTCCCCAGCCGGAAACCCACAATCCTTCAATTGTTACAGAACCGGCAGTTCGGGCAAAAAGCTCATTGGTGTCAACAGCAATATTCGTCCCGTAAGATGAAGTATCAGACTGCACCCATTCCCTGTCGGGACCCGGGTTCCTCCTTACCTTCAAATGATGGTCCCTGAAAAATTCACAATACTCATCCAGGTATACCCCGCAGGAATCAGGGTGAAGCTTGATCCGCCTTCGCAGATCCTGCTCCAGACGGGCAAGCGCCTGCACTTTGTCCCCTTTTACCTTATCATTATACCCCGGGTAATTACTTTTAACTTTTGCGACAACGAAATCAAAGTCGGTCATGCAGGACGACTTCTGTGAAAAAGAGTAGCTGCAGCCAAGCAACAGGCAGAGAGCGAAAAAAATTGATTTTTTCATCTGGAAATAAGTTCTGTCTCAAAATTAATAATTAATATCTTTACTAAAGCTTTTAATAATCATTCCTTCGTTCCTTAAAATCCTACCTTATGTCACCGCGAAAAAAACTCCTGCTTTTAATAGGGATCCCCGCCCTGCTTATCCTGGTTTCACTGATCCTCTTCGAAACCCTCGGATGTTCCTCAAAAGGCCCGCTGATACACGTCAACTCGGCATTCAAACAATATGTTCAGGCATTTACTTCCGGGCTGGTTTCGTCCCATTCAACAATTAAGATCAGGTTGAATGACGATTATGTGGATTCGGCTTCCCAGAATATCCCTGTCAAAGAAGATCTTCTGAAGATCAAACCTTCCGTAAAAGGAACAGCCTGCTGGACCGACAGCCGTACCATTGAATTCAGGCCCGATGAGCCTTTGCCACAGGATAAGGTGTTCACGGTAGAGTTCTTTCTCTCCAAACTGATCACCGTCCCCGATTCCCTGAAAACAATGACTTTTCAGTTCCAGACCATACGCCAGGATTTTGACGTGAGTATCGATAACCATAAAGCGGTCTCGGAATCGGATCTTACGAAGGAAGTTCTTCTTGGAACGGTTTATACTGCCGATGTTGCCGACGACAAACAGGTGGAACTCATGCTCACGGCCACCCAAAACGGGAACAGCCTCCCGGTCATTTGGCAGCATGATTCAAAAAATAACAAGCATGCTTTCCAGTTGGAATCAATCATAAGGGGCGACCAGGCTTCAAGCGTCAAACTTAACTGGAAAGGTGATGCCATAGGCTCATCTTCAGATAAACAATTAAGCGAGGAGATCCCGGCCCTGGGCGATTTCAAATGGCTTGAAATACGAAATATTGCTGCAGGCGATCCATATTTCCTGCTTCGTTTCTCAGACCCTCTCAAACATGACCAGAACCTGGAAGGCCTGATCCGCATAGCGAAATTCAAGGACCTCAGGGCTGTGATCCAGGATAACGAACTTATTGTTTATCCTCCGGCCAATATGGAAGGGAACCCCATACTTACCGTTGAACCTTACCTGAGAAACTGCATGGGGAAGGAACTCGGGAAAAGGATCACCGAAAAATTGTCGCCAGGGGGGAATAAACCCGATGCCAGGTTCATCGGCACGGGGGTCATCATGCCCTCGTCAAACGGCATGCTGCTTCCTTTTGAAGCGGTCAACCTCAGGGCCGTCGACGTAAAAGTCATCCGCATATATGAAAATAATATTTTACAGTTCCTCCAGGTTAATGAAATGGGAACCAATTACGACCTTTCAAGAGTGGGGAGGACGGTCCTTAAGAAAACGATCCCGCTGAACGGAGCCGCCGATTATAATCGCTGGAACCGTTTCTCCATCGATCTTTCGGCTGTCATGAAAACCGAACCGGGAGCCATTTACTCGGTCAACCTCAGTTTTAAGAAAAAATATTCAACATATCCCTGCGCCGATGGTGAAACAGGAAAGGCCCAGGATATGGTTGTCATGCAGAATCCCGACAGGGAAAATGACAAGGAAGGGTGGGATTATTATAATAATTATGATGAAGAGGAAGGCGATAACGGCGGATGGCAGAATTACAACTGGGAAGAACGCGATGACCCATGCAAGGCTTCGTACTACTTTAACAAAACCGCAACACGTAATGTCTTCGCCTCCAACCTTGGCATGATCGCAAAAGGAGGTGCCGAAAATGAGTTCACCGTCTTCGTCACCGACCTGGTCTCCTCAAAACCTCTACCGGGAGTGAAGGTTGAGTTCTTCAATTACCAGCTGCAGATTATTGGAACAGCCTCGACCAATGGGGATGGAATGGCCGAAGCCCGTTTGAATTCAAAGCCTTTTTTTGCAGTGGCCGTGAAAGACATGGAAAAAGCCTACCTGAAACTCGCCGAAGGCAATTCCCTTTCTTTGTCGATGTTTGACGTGAGCGGGGAGCCCGTTCAGAAAGGCATCAAAGGATTTATCTATGGTGAACGCGGCGTCTGGAGGCCGGGTGATTCAATATACCTGACGTTCATCATGGAAGATAAAAACCTGAAGCTCCCTGCCAACCACCCTGTTAACCTGGCCTTATACAATCCCAGCGGGCAAATGGTTTCACGCACTGTGCTCAATGCCTCGGTAAACGGATTCTATGCTTTCAGGACCATGACCCAGCCCAATGCTCCCACCGGTAACTGGCTTGCGAAAGTGAGAGTCGGAGGGTTGGAATTCCAGAAGACCCTGAAAATTGAAACGGTGAAACCCAACCGTTTGAAGATCCGCATGGATTTCAACAAAGCTTACCTGCAAAAGAATAAAATCCCTCCTGTAACGCTTGAAGCCGGCTGGCTTACAGGAGCCACTGCCCATAGCCTGAAAGCCGAAGTCAACCTCACTCTCAACAAAGCCATGACTGCTTTTAAACAATTCCCGGCTTATACCTTCGATAACCCGTCGGCCGGTTTTGCTGCCGAGAACATCAGTATTTTCAACGGGAAGCTTAATGATGAAGGAAAGGCCATCATTACTCCCGTTATCCATGTCACCAACGTAGCCCCCGGGGTGCTTAATGCAAGTTTTGAAACAAAGGTATTTGAAGACGGGGGGGATTTTTCCATCGACCGCTTCACGATTCCGTACTATCCTTACGTTTCCTTTGCGGGATTGAAGGTGCCGGTTCCTTCGGCCCGGGAAAGAGTGCTATACACCGATAAATCCTATGATATCGACCTGGTGAATGTTGACCCCGACGGGAATATTGTTCCCTCGAACAGGCTTAAAGTTGAAGTGTTCAAACTGGAATGGAAGTGGTGGTGGGACGATTCGGAAAGGAATTCGGCCGATTTTGTTTCCACTTCCCATCTGCGCCCGGTTGATTCGGCAACAGTGAGAACAGCCGGCGGCAAAGGAATATACCAGTTCAGGGTTGAATATGATGAGTGGGGAAGATATCTCATCAAGGTTACCGACAGGTCCTCGGGACATATTGCAGGGAAAGTGGTATATGTTGACTGGCCCGGTTACTTCCGCATGCCGGGGGGAGAAAAACAGGCCGCTGCAATGCTCACGCTTACAACCGATAAATCAAAATATACTGTTGGTGAGACAGTCAAACTGAGCCTCCCGACATCACCTGACGGCAGGGCCCTGCTTACAGTCGAGAACGGCTCCAGGATACTGAAATCCTTCTGGACCCCGACAAGCAAAGGCAGCACCGATATCAGCTTTAAGATCACCGAAGATATGGCTCCAAACTGCTATGCTTTCGTAACCCTCATCCAGCCTCATGCACAAAGCAAAAATGACCTGCCAATAAGGCTTTACGGGGTAGTGCCGGTATTTGTTGAAAACCCGGAAACACACCTGAAACCTGCCATCAGCATTAAAGGCAAGCTTGCCCCCATGCAACAGGCATCCATTACAGTGAAAGAAGCTAACGGACATCCCATGACATACACACTAGCTATTGTGGATGAGGGACTTCTCGATCTCACAAGGTTTAAAACCCCCGATGCCTGGAGTGTATTCTATGCAAGGGAAGCGCTTGGCATTAAAACCTGGGACCTCTTTGACCAGGTAATGGGCGCCTTCAGCGGTGACCTGCAGAGGATACTCAGTATTGGAGGGGACCAGGACCTGATCCGCAGAAGCAGCCTTAAAGCCAACCGCTTTAAAGCCATGGTCAAATTCTTTGGTCCGTTTGAACTCCGGAAAGGGGAATCGCGAACCACCACGTTCACTATGCCCGAATATATAGGGTCGGTGAGAGTGATGGTCGTTGCAGGCTATAAGGGAGCGTATGGTTCTGAAGAACAGACTGTGCCTGTGAAAAAAGCCCTGATGGTGCAGGGAACCCTGCCCAGGGTGCTTGGCCCCGGCGAAACTGTAAAACTCCCGGTAAGCGTGTTTGCCATGGAGAAAACGGTGAAAAACGTCAAAGTCAGCCTGGAGGTCAACAACTTTTTCCAGGTGAACGGCTTGAACACCCGTGAATTGAACTTCAGCGAAATCGGCGACCAGCTGGTGAATTTCGACCTTAAAACGGGTGAGATGACAGGCATCGCAAAAGTTAAGATCATTGCACTTAGCGGGAATGAAAGAGCAGAAAATACCATTGAAATAGATATCAGGGATCCAAACCTGCCTGTAACTGATTTGTTTGAAAAGGCTATATCCCCCGGTGGAAGCTGGAATACGGGATTTACTGCGAGGGGGATACCAGGGACCAACAGCGGTTCAATTGAACTTTCTTCCATGCCTCCTCTGAACTTTCAGAAATGGCTTTCGTACCTGGTACATTATCCTTATGGCTGCATTGAACAAATGACTTCATCAGTATTTCCCCAGCTGTTCCTGATAGTCCTGGTTGAGCTCAGCTCTGATACCAAGGCAGGTACTGTTCGGAATATCAAGGCAGGTATACAGATGTTGAGGTCATTCCAGCTGCCTAACGGCGGGTTCGCATACTGGCCGGGTTCGGCTTATGCCGACGACTGGGGCACCTGCTATGCCGGTCATTTTATGCTGGAAGCAGAAAAGAAAGGCTTTGTTCTCCCTCCCGCTTTCCTGGGAGCGTGGAAAGCCTTCCAGAAGGAAAAAGCTGTTTCTTGGACTGCCAATGCCAGCTGGTCGAACAACGACCTTGTACAGGCTTACCGCCTGTATACACTGGCACTGGCCAGGGCGCCAGAACTAGGGGCCATGAACAAGCTGCTCGAGAAAAAAGACCTTGCCCTTGCTGCAAAATGGAGGCTGGCCGGGGCATACCTGCTTGCAGGCAAGCCTGAAGCCGCACAACAACTGGTCAATGGGATCGGGACGAGCGTTGAACCTTATGTCGAGATGTGGGGAACATACGGAACCGTGCTTCGCGATAAGGCCATGATCCTTGAAGTCCTGACGATGCTGAACATGAAGACCAAAGCTGCTCCCCTTGCCCAAAGCATTGCAGGAGAGCTGAACAAGGCGGGATGGCTGAGCACTCAAACCAGCGCATATTGCCTTATTGCCCTTTGTGATTTCTATGGAACTTCGACTGTCAGCGGTATCAATGCTTCTTTCAGCATTGATGGTAAAAACAAGGTCGATGTCAATACTGCAAAATCAGTTTCCGTTTCAGCTATTGACCCGTTACCCGGCCAAAAGCAGAACCTGGAAGTGAGCAACAAGGGGAAGAATGTAATCTACGCAAAGCTCCTGATCAAGGGGACGCCGGCTTACGGGGATTCCTCATCCGCCAGCAACAACCTTACACTGAATGTATCCTACACCGGGCTGAAAGGAGAAAAGATCAATACCGGCAGCCTGGAGCAGGGGACTAACTTCATCACCGTTGTGAAGATAAATAATCCCGGTCTGCTTGGGCCATACCAGAACCTTGCGCTCTCGCAGGTGTTCCCTTCGGGCTGGGAGATCATGAACTCCCGGATGAGTGAAATGGCTTCGGCGCTTACCAAAGCATCGGTATATACTTACCAGGATGTGCGCGACGACAGGGTGCTTACGTATTTCGACCTGGATGCCGGTGAGACCAAAACGTTTAAGGTCCTGCTGATGGCTACCTACCAGGGAAGATTCTACCAGCCGCCAATGCAATGCGAAGCCATGTACTATGACATCATAAACGCCCGTGTTCCCGGCCATTGGGTTGAGGTAGGGAAATAAACATGACCGGGTGATGAAGTGGCGGATTTTCTCTTCATGGAAGTGGTATTACTGGTTTGCCCCGGTTTTACTGTTGTATTTCCTGCTGCTCATCGCATGGCCCCGTCATTTGTTCAATGATCCCACATCTACAGTGGCTTATGACCGTGAAATGCGGCTGCTGGGGGCAAGGATCTCGGCCGACCAGCAATGGCGTTTCCCCGAAAGCAGCGAAGTACCAGAGAAATTTAGAAAAGCCATCATTTGCTATGAAGACCAATGGTTCCGATACCATCCCGGGTTCAACCCGGCTGCTATGATACGGGCGGCGTTCCTCAATTTAAGGCACCATAAGATCATCAGCGGGGGAAGCACGATCAGCATGCAGGTGATCAGGCTCGCGAGAAAGAACAGGGCACGCACTTATGTGGAAAAAACCATTGAAATTTGCCTGGCGTTTTTCATGGAACTTACCCATTCCAAGCAGGAAATCCTGAGGCTTTATGCTTCCCATGCACCATTCGGGGGCAACGTAATTGGGGTGGAGGCCTGATCTACCCCGGGAGGAACCCCAGGGACCTGTTGGCAAAACGGAACCGCCTACTCGACAGGTTATGGTACCAGGGGAAAATTGACCTCAGCACCTGCGAACTTGCGAAAAGCGAGCCCCTGCCTTTAAAACCTTTTCCCCTTCCCGGCCTTTCACCTCACCTGCTTGTGAGGCTTACAAAGGAATGACACAAAGGGGAAAAAATCCTGACCACTCTCGACGGGGGTTTGCAGGTAAGGGTCAACAATATCCTTGAACTGCACGGGATCCAGCTTGCCGCCAATGAGATCCATAATGCTGCGGCTATTGTGGTGGAGGTAAATACAGGGAATGTGCTTGCCTATGCAGGTAACCTGAAGCGCATGGGCAAAACCGATTACGGGAACGATGTGGATGTTATCGTTTCCCCCCGCAGCACTGGCAGCATTATGAAGCCCTTCCTGTATGCTGCAATGCTCAATGATGCCCTGATCCTCCCGAATACTCTCATCCCTGACATCCCTGTACAGATTGGAGGGTTTATACCCGAAAATTACAATCTCACCTATGACGGTGCTGTGCCGGCTAAACGTGCCTTATCAAGATCGCTGAACATCCCTGCTGTAAAAATGCTGCAAACATACGGTTATACTCCTTTTTACAACCTTCTGAAAAATATCGGGCTGACCACCCTCACCAAACCGGCCGACCATTACGGTCTGGCGATCATACTGGGCGGGGCCGAAGCCAGACTCTGGGACCTGGCCGGGATGTATGCTTCCATGGCCCGCAGCCTGAACCATTTCTCCCCTGGTCATTTGGGGTATAACAAATCTGATTTTCACCCGCCTCTTCTCATTGCTGGGGGCGACCCTGGGAAAGTCTCCTATGACAGCCATTCCTCCTGGTTTGACGCAGCTTCCATATGGCTGACCTTTGAAGCTATGGTGGAAGTTGCCCGTCCCGATGAGGAAGCGCAATGGCAGCAGTTCTCATCCTCATGTAAGATCGCCTGGAAAACCGGGACCAGCTTCGGGAACCGGGATGCATGGTCGGTTGGAGTAACACCTGAGTACGTGGTTGCCGTATGGGTTGGGAACGCTTCGGGGGAAGGAAGGACGGGACTGACAGGTATAGGTGTTGCCGCCCCCATTCTGTTCGATATTTTTAAATCGCTTCCGGCCACCACATGGTTCCGGATGCCTGTTGAGGAGATGGTTAAAATTCCGGTTTGCCGCTACAGCGGTTACAGGGCTTCCTATATATGCGAATACAGGGATTCGGCCTGGGTACAAAAAAACGGGATCCGAACCCCGGCCTGTCCTTTTCACCAGCTTATCCACCTTGACAAAACAGGGCAATACCAGGTAAACTCGGGATGCGAATCCACAGATAACATGCAGCATGTTTCTTGGTTTGTTCTCCCTCCGGTGCAGGAATGGTACTTCCGTACAAAAAACCCTTTCTACCGGACGCTTCCCCCATTCCGGAAAGACTGCGAGCAGAATACCGGCAACCGCAATATGGACCTGATCTATCCGAAGGACGGGAGCATGATCTATGTGCCGGTCGACCTGGACGGGAAAACAGGCAGCACCGTTTTTAAAGCCGCCCATCATAATCCGGATGCAACTATCCACTGGCACCTCGATGACCAGTTCATCGGCTCAACAAAGCAGTCCCACCAGATGGCCCTCTCGCCCGAAAGGGGATTTCACCGCCTTACCCTGGTCGACCAGAGCGGGGAATCCATCAGCATAGGGTTTGAGATCCTTACAAAAGAGAAAAATACAGCGCCTTCAGGAAAAAATCAATAAAATCCCGGGAGAAATCCCTATTTCATTTTCCGGATGATAAAAAACAGGCAGGAATCATCCACTTCCCTCACAGCAACTTTAATTCCGCGTATCCAGCGCGTTAGTTCAAGGAACTTTTTCTGACTGATGGTTGTTGCACAAAAGCCATCCTTGCAGATTATATTTCCGTTCCTGGTCTTTTCAGTATCGATCTCGCCTATCAGGCCGTTTTTCGACTGGAGCTCAAACCACTTTAGCCTGTGATCCCAGAATTTCTCAGAATATGTTGAGAAAATGGCTGTTCCTCCGGGCTTGGTTACCCTCACTGCCTCTTTGACCAGGGCCCGCTGGTCGGAATTGAAGGCAGAAATACCATTCTGGAGACATAGCACAATATCCATGGTATTTGCGCTGTATGCCAGTTTCGTAGCGTTCATGTGCTGAAGAAAATGATGCTGAACATTTTTCAGCAGCTCCTTTGCAAGCAGCAAACTTGGCATGGAAGTGTCGATCCCATGAACATATTTTGCCTTCTTTGACAAATGCGGAATTATACGCCCGTAGCCACAGCCGAGTTCCAGTACGACATCCATGCGGTTAATCTTTTTCAGCACAAAATCAATTTCAGCCTGCAGGTATTGCCTGATTCGCGAAGGCGCAATGTCGTAACATTTCTTCAGCCGCAGCGCAGATAAGGATGTGTCGTAATAAGATGCCAAGAGGGATAATTCTTAATTGCTAAGTTACAAATTCCCGATTTTCAAAATAAAAAATATTTTACCGGGGTTTTAAGCCCCCTGCCCTGTCGCGGCTTCTTTCAGCTCCTGAGATAAGATGCCCCGTTCATATCCACTATACAGCCGGTCATATATTCGTTTCCTTTTGCGCAAAGCATCACGACTGCCCCGGCTATTTCATCGGGTGATGCAATGCGATTCATCGGGCTCTGACTGAGAATCTCCGCTTTCCGCTTCCCTTTCAGGCAGGGCTTTGTCATATCCGTTTCCACGAAGCCGGGAGCCAGTGTATAAACATATACACCATGGGGGGCAAGGGCTTTGGCCATGCTTTGTCCAAGGGCGTTCAACCCGGCTTTGGAAGCACCATAGGCCCAGGCATCAGGCTCTCCCCTGAAAGCACCCCTCGAAGAAATATTTACGATCCTGCCTCCCCCCAGCTTTATCATTTGCCTGCTGATGATATGAGAAATTAAAGCAGGTCCACTTAAATTAACAGCTATTGTACGGTCCCAGTATTCCATAAAAGCCCCGGATGTCATTGAAGCCATATCCTTCTCTTCAAAAATACCGGCATTGTTTATGAGTATGTCGATACGGCCGAAAAGTTTAATTACAGACCCTGCAAGCTTTTCAATATCTTCCGGATTTCCCAGATCAGCGGGCAGACATGCGTGCCCCGGACCTGGCAACTCAGCCAGCAGGGCTTTCACCCCCTTATAGTTCGAATGATACTGTGCAGCTACAATTGCGCCTGATTGTGCAAACTGTAAAGCGATAGCCCGCCCTATTCCTCTCGAGGCCCCGGTTACCAGGACGATCTTTCCATCAAACCGAATTTCCATATTTCTGTCCGGTATTGTTGACCCGCCAAAAGTAGTTATTTTCATGACGATCATTACAGTAATAACGACCATAATGAATATTCCATAGCGTTGCGATGTTAGTAAAAATAATTATCTTCGCTTTAAATCAGTTTACAATGAAAAGACTTTCAGTTTGTCTTTTTATGTTATGCATACTCATCTGTCAGGGACCTGCAAGATCCCAGGGGATGATGAGGGACAGGGAAGGGAATAACTATAACACCCTGGTCATTGCTAACAAGGTATGGATGGCCGAGAACCTTAATACTGCGCATTACAGTAACGGGGATGCAATACCTGAAGCTAAAACAGCCGCAGAATGGGACCGTTATTGTGAAAGCCGTACCGGTTGCTGGTGTTATTATGACTTCAGCGCCCTCAACGGCCACAAATACGGTAAATTGTATAACTGGTTCGCTGTTAATGACAAAAGGGGGTTGGCCCCCAAAGGCTGGCATATCCCCGCCGACATGGAGTGGCTGGTATTTACCCATATCCCCACCGAAGGCGACAAGCCGGGAAAAGGCATGAAGAGCACAACTGGCTGGGGAAATGAGGGTGATGATTGCAACGGGAACAATTTAACCGGGTTCGATGCATTGCCGGGAGGTTCCCGTGAAGTGAGTTCATTTCAGGGTATCAGGGTGATTGGCCATTGGTGGTGTTCCAACGAAAGCGAGGTTAATTTTGCCAGGATCCGCAGCCTTGCCTGCAACAGCGATGACCTCTGGCTCCATACAAGCCTTAAACAATGCGGCAATTCAGTCCGCTGTGTCAAAGACTGATCACCTTTCGAATTTTATCCTGCTTCCCAAATTTTCCAGGATCTCGGTAATAGTTTATGGCAATTGTGAAATCATTTTCTTCGATGGCTTGTAACGCCTCCATGCCCTGAGACGGGTCAATGAGGTATAATATAATAGTTCCCTTACCAATGGGACTCTCAGAAGATAATGATACAGGCGGTAGAAAACGACCAGGGAA
>JAPLDN010000301.1 GCA_026391755.1 Bacteroidota bacterium | reverse complement strand
CGAATATAAAAAAGAAGGTATTGATATCTGGGGATTATCCGTAGAGAATGAACCTCTGGGGAATGGCGGCAATTGGGAGAGTATGCTCTATTCACCTGAAGAAATGGTGGATTTTGTAAATAATCATCTTGGTCCCAGACTGAAAGCCGACGGTCACCATGTTAAAGTGCTTGCATATGACCAGAATCGGGGAGAAGAGCTGGAGCAATGGGCAAAAGTGATTTACAAAGATGAACCATCATCAAAGTACTTCGATGGTTTTGCGGTTCACTGGTATGCGAGTACATCTGACTGGTTTCCCGAATCATTGAATTTTACACATAATATGGCTCCCGGTAAGCATCTTATTCAATCGGAAGCATGTGTTGATGCGGAAGTGCCTCGTTGGCTGGATGACAAATGGTACTGGTCGGAAGAAGCAACCGACTGGGGTTGGGATTGGGCACCTGCGGATCAGAAGAAGCTTCATCCTAAATATGTTCCTGTATACCGATACGCCAGAGATATTATCGGTTGTCTGAACAGCTGGGTCGATGGCTGGATAGACTGGAACATGGTTTTAGACAAACAAGGCGGTCCTAACTGGTTTAAAAACTGGTGTGTAGCACCTGTAATCGTTGATCCTGAGAAGGATGAAGTTTACTTTACGCCTTTGTATTATACTTTGGCACATTTTAGTAAATATATCAGACCTGGTGCTGTACGCATTGGGTTTGAAAACACGGACCCCTCATTAATGCTGACTGCAGCCCGGAATCCTGACGGATCCATTGCTGTCGTGATCTTAAACATGAATTCCGAATCAAAAAACATAAAACTTTCACTTGGTAATCGTGCGGTTACATTGCAGATAAGCGCCCAGGCAATACAAACGATCATGGTTTTGTCGTAACTTTAGTGTTAAACTCGTAAAAATTGAATTGCAAATATAGTATCTGGAATATCGCATTTAAGGGCAATAAAGCCGCTGTCGTGTGTATTGCACTGTATATTTCGGTCTTTGTTTCCTGTAAGCAATCCGGTCAGCCCGAACCGGTATCAATGGGGGACCTGTATTTCTCGGGGTATTACTGGAATTTCAAAAACAGCAATGACACTGCTGTAGGTCCGGGGCCTAACCGTTTTACGAGCAAATACAACAATATCTTCCTGGATGCAGACGCCAGCCTTCATCTGAAGATCATAAAAAACAATAACCAATGGTATTGCAGCGAACTCGTCTCCGTTAAACAACCGCAAGCGATCTCACAACCATGAACGAAAGGGTCGTTTTAGGCTTGTTCACCTGGAATAATTATTCGTTCCAGACCCAGGCAAACAGTGAGATCGACATAGAGTTCGCCCGCTGGAACATTGCCAGCGATACCCTGCTGGCCAGCTACAGTGTACAGCCTGTTTGGGGCGACAATCCTATACCTTACCTTGAAAGGACCAGGAAGCCCCGAATGAAGGTAAGCCGGCTCAACAGTACCTGCACCCATGTATTCAGGTGGACCCCGGGCCTGGTTAGCTGGGTTTCGTACAGTGGTGGCAGTTACCCGGGAACAGACACCCTTGCCAGCTGGTCGTTCGACAGCTCCAATCCCTCAAGGTCCAAGATGGAAGGAGGAAAAACATCCAACCCCATCGTGATACCTTCCCCCGAAGACAGCACGAATGTGCGTTTTAACCTATGGCTCATGAACGGACTGCCGCCTTCGGATAATAAGGAATTTGAGGTCGTGATAAAATCTTTCAGGTTTATTCCCTTGTAATTTATCAGGGTAAACCGGCAATCTTGTGTATTTTCTTTATACAATGAATTTTCACCATAAATCTGTTTCATGCGATCTTTTGCTATTACTGCGCTTGTGTTCGGACATTGTTTTGTTTGGTTCACATCATCCGCCCAAAATCTTAATGAAATCCTCAGCAGGCCTATGGTATCAGCGGTCACAATAAGTATTTTATATGATCAGCAAAACGAGGTTTACCGGGAATACGGCATTGCTCCGGCTGAATAAATTCAGGATTCCACAGATTAAAATTCAGGGTTCATTGATTACATTTTGAAGCGGGCTCAGTAAAAATATTTTTGTTCCAGTTTAAATTAAAATAAACAGATCATGAAAAAGATTCTCTTCCTCTCTGGTTTGCTGCTTCTAGGACTCAGCCTGTTTTCCCAGGAATCATTTTTGGTCAAGACCGAGACCAGGTACTGGGATTATTCAAGGACTTATGATGGTTACACTCTTTTCGGTACAAGGGGAACCTCCTACCTGATCGATTTTGAGGGCCATGTGATCCATACATGGAATATCGGGACAAATCCCCGTTTTACCGAAGCCGGGACTTTACTTGACGCTGTGGGTGGCAACCCCAGCAACCAGAATGTCTGGGAAGAGCTAGATTGGAGCGGAAACACGGTATGGCAGTATACCGAATCACGTTCCAATTATCACGGGCACCATGACTTTGCAAAGATATTCAACCCGAAGCTAGGTGATTCAACGTTCATTTATATAGCAAATAAAGACCTTACGGCCCAGCAGTGCCTCGATGCAGGTTGCGATCCGGGAAATAATTATAACGGTGCCCAGATGGACGCGGTGGTTGAGGTGAACAGGCAGGGGACCGTTATATGGGAATGGTGGTTTTTCAACCATGTGGTCCAGGATATTGACCCCACTAAATCCACCTATGGAGTAATTGCAAATACACCGGGGAGAATTAACATGAATATACGGGGCAATCCTGTAAAAAGCGACTGGCTGCATTGTAATTCACTTGATTATAACCAGGCCCTGGATCTG
>JAPLDN010000179.1 GCA_026391755.1 Bacteroidota bacterium | reverse complement strand
GGTATCACAATTTCAAAGACTTCATGGGGTTCCCCAATATGGGGCATAAGGAGCTGCAGTATTCACAACTTCCGCCCTTAAAACATAAGGATCTTTTTGAAAACCGCTCCGTACTTTCAATTGTGCGGGAAAGGGATATTATGCTGAATTTCCCTTACCAGAGCTTTCAATATATCATCGACCTGCTAAGGGAAGCTTCCATTGACCCGAAAGTGCGTTCCATCAAAATGACAATATACCGGGCAGCCAAGAATTCAAGTGTTATCAATGCCCTGATCAATGCAGCCAGGAACGGAAAATACGTGACCGTTTTTATGGAACTCCAGGCCAGGTTTGACGAGGAAGCCAATATTTACTGGACAGAGAGGCTGAGGGATGAAGGCGTGAAGGTAATCCACGGGATCCCCGGATTCAAGGTTCACAGCAAACTGATCCTTATCCGCCGTAAGGAAAGCAATAAGGATTTCTTTGGGATATGCGTTATACTTCCTGGTGTTGAAGGCCTGAGCGAGAATATCCAGGGTATCAGCATTGTAGATCGTTTTCTAGAACATGCAAGGGTTCTCGTTTTTGCAAACGGGGGGAAGCCCTTGTACTATATCACTTCAGCCGACTGGATGGTGCGCAATTTCGACAACCGCGTTGAAGTTGCCTGCCCTGTTGAGGATAAGGATCTCAGGAAAGAACTCCAGGATATGATCGATATAGAGCTTGCCGATAACGTGAAAGCCAGGATAATCGCCGGCCGGGAAGCAAACAGGTATAAGAACGGGGGAACCCCGAAACTGCGATCCCAGATTGAGTTTTATAATTATCTCAAAGCAAAGCTTGGTTAAGAAACATAATATTGAAACCGCATTTCATTCCTTTTAGACTGCCGTGGTAACACTGAAAAAAATACTGAAAATATTTATCAATAAGTACTTCGTTATTACGGTAGCTTTTATTGTATGGATGGTATTCTTCGACAGCAACAATGTTTTTATCCGGGCTAAGCTTCGTGATAAACTTGATGACCTTCAGCAGGAGAAACATTTTTACCTGGATGAGATCCAAAAAGATTCGGCACTCACCCATAAACTGCTCACCGATTCGACAGAACTGGAGCGTTTTGCAAGGGAAAAATACCTGATGAAAAAGGGTAATGAAGATCTATACCTGGTCATTGATAGTACCAGTGAGAAGAATAAGTAGAGTCGGCGGTCAGCAGTTGGCAGTCGGCAGTCGGCAGTCGGCAGTCGGGGGTAAAAGTCATCACTGGGGATCTACATCGATCAGAACCTTCACCGGGTGGAAGTCCCGGTTCTGATAAAAATCAGCGAGTAAATCAATAAGCCTGGATTTCGCTGATACCACAGAAGATTCCACTTCCACTTTGATCAGAATATGTTTGATGTACTGGTTCATAATCCTTGCAACAGGAGGGTATTCAGGACCAAGTATGCGGCTGCCAAACACTTTTACAAGTTTCTTTGCAAGTTCCGAAGCGGCCTTGTTAACCAGCATGGTGTCACGGTGTTTGACCTTCAGAAGGATAAGCCGGTAAAAAGGGGGATATTTGAATTTTCGGCGCTCACCCAGCTGGTAGCTGTACATGCCGGCATAATCATGCTTCACAACCGATTGAATCACAGGATGTGCCGGATTGTATGTTTGTATCAGAACCTTTCCCCTTTTCTTTTTCCGGCCTGAACGCCCGCTAACCTGGGCCATCAGCTGAAAGCCTCTTTCTTCAGACCTGAAATCGGGAAAACTCAGCATATTATCGGCATTAAGGACACAAACAGTGCTCACATGGTCAAAATCAAGCCCTTTTGTAACCATTTGGGTTCCAACAAGTATATCGATCTTTTGCTCCTCAAAACTCGTAATTATATTCTGGTGTGAATGTTTGCTCCTTGTAGTGTCAAGGTCCATTCGGGCGATCCTGGCTCCCGGTATTAAAAGACCAAGTTCCTCCTCAACTTTCTCGGTGCCGAAGCCCTTCATCTTAACACCCGGGCTATGGCATACAGGACATACGGATGGGACTGTTGCGATATAGCCGCAGTAATGACAACGCAACTGCATGCTTTTTTTGTGATATACCAGCGTGACATCACAATTCTTGCAGGATGGCATCCAATTGCATGATTCGCATTCAAGCCTTAGCGAAAACCCCCGGCGGTTCTGGAATAAAATGGCCTGTTCCCCATTCTTCAGGACTTCGGCCAGTTGATCCAGAAGAACCGTCGAGAAATGTGTTTTCATCCTGCCACGCCTGAGTTCGTCCTTGATATTCACAAGCTGGATAAGGGGCAACTCCATCTCCCCGAATCGCTCGGCAAGCTCTACAAGTGCATATTTGCCCAGTTTTGCATTATAGAAGCTTTCAATGGCGGGTGTGGCAGAGCCAAGCAGAGCCTTCGCTCCGTGAAGATGGGCCAGGAATAAGCTCGCATCACGGCCGTTGTATCGGGGAGCGGGATCCATCTGCTTAAACGATGAGTCGTGCTCTTCATCAATAATCACCAGTCCAAGATCCGAGAAAGGAAGAAATACTGCAGAGCGGGCGCCAAGAATTATGTCGCAATATCCATCGCTCCCCTTACTTCCCGGCCCCGCCGATGCCTGCTTCCATACCTCCGCCCTCTCGCCGTCATTAAAACGCGAATGGTAAACCCCTACCCTGCCGCCGAAGTATTTTCTAAGACGGTTAATGATCTGGGTTGTAAGTGCGATCTCGGGAAGGAGGTACAAGACTTGTTTTCCGCGAGCGATCGTTTCGGCTATAAGCTTAATATAAATTTCCGTTTTGCCGGATGAGGTAACCCCATGAAGAAGCACAACGTCTTTGGCTTTCCATGAGTCGCGGATCTCATCAATAGTGCGTGACTGCTGATCGGTTAAAGTGATTGAACCGGGGTCTGATTCCGGAGCATTGACCCTGTCCCTGGCTACCGCCTTCTCATACACTTCAAAAATGCCTTTCTTCAGCATGCCATCGAGAACCGCTGCCGAACAGCCCGACTTCCTTAACAGTTCCTGTTTTTTAACCTCCTGCACTGTTTCGATCCCATGTTTGGATAACGACATGAAGGTCATCAGGATCTCAAGCTGCTTCTTAGCTTTTCGCTCAAGCCGGTCAAACAATTGCTTCAGGGATTCTTCATCCGCAGTATATGATTCATCAAGAGCGATATATGTTTCTTTTTTAGGCCTGTATTTTTCAGTGACCTCTTCCTCGAGAACAACGACTCCTTTTTCGATCAGGGTTTTTACTAAAGGAATTATTTTTTGATGTTCTATAATCCTCGAGATTTTTGATATCTCTATACTTTTTTTACTGTTGAAAAGCGTTTCAACGAGGATGAATTCTTTCTCGTTCAGGGTCACCGAGTCGATAACATAATCGGGATTGATCGCAACACGGGTTTCACTGGCCAGTTTAAAGGCGGAAGGCAAGGCTGCATTCATCACTTCCCCGGTTGTGCAGATATAATAAGATGCCATCCAGTCCCAGAAACGGAACTGCCATTCGCTTACCAGTGGTCCGTCGTCAAGCACCGACAGGACCTCCTTGAATGTCATTGACTTATCCACATCCCCATGAATCCTCCTGACCAAGGCTGTATATATTTTCCGGTTCCCGAACTGCACGATAACCCTGTATCCCGGGCCTATTTTACCGGCAAATTCAGGGGGTAAAGCATACGTGAAATTACCCGCCAGGGGCAGCGGGAGGATTACATCCGCAAAAAGTTGTTTTACCATTTATAATGCCAGTATCCTCGCCAGCTCCAGCCCACCGAAGTTGAACTGCTTCTTTTTGTTTATGGCGTCGTCGAACGGAGTATAGGTGATCTTTTTATCTTCAATCCCTATCATGATATTCCTTTTGCCTTCGATCAGTGCATGAACGGCTTCGAAACCCGTCCAACTGGCCAGTATACGGTCCTGCACAGTAGGAGATCCTCCCCTCTGAACATGACCCAAAACGGTCACCCTTGCATCAATCTCGGGTAACCTTTCCTTGACCTGCCTGGCAATATCATAAGCTCCGCCCATATCGTCGCCTTCGGCCACGATCACGATCCCCGAAGTCTTGTTTTTACGCATATCATGCTTGAGAAGCCTCGCAAGG
>JAPLDN010000435.1 GCA_026391755.1 Bacteroidota bacterium | reverse complement strand
ATTAAGTCAATAGTGTGGTATTCAGTCAATATGAATAGAATTACAAATTATTCATGTAGGGAAAGTATATTTAGACTAAATAACATTAAATTTGTCGGATTATACGAATTTATCGATTTGCATTCGGTAGGTTTATCCTTTTAACAAAACAGGATACTTCATTTAGAACAAATGACAACAGTTATCAATCCTAATCAGACAAATAATTTTAACGATAAATAATAGACAAAATGAAAAAAGCATGCATCATTGGAGGTTCAGGCTTTATTGGAAGCTATAACACCCGGAAGTTTTTGAGTGAAGGTTACAAAGTCAAAGTATCTGTTACAGATATTTCCAAAAAAGAGAAATATGAACATTTACAACGGTTTCAAAACGCTGAAGATTTGGAAATTGTTCAACTTAATGTTGAGAATAAATCCGAACTTGTTGAATTTGTGCAGGGTTGTGATATTATTATTCACGGTGGAACTCCTTTCCAACTTGATGTGAAAGATCCGCAAGCTGAATTGTTTGACCCGACTATCAGGGGAACTGTCAACTTTCTTGAAGTAGTTCAAAAAACACCAGGAATTGAAAAGGTGGTTTTCATTGCATCTGTTGCCACTTACAACACGAATTTTCCTCTTAATCCGGAAAATAAAAGTGAAGACGACAAATTCAATGAAGATGACGGACCTTTTATGAGCGAACAAAGTCATCCATATGGACAGGCAAAATTCATTGCCAATCAAACTGTCAGTAAATTCGTTGCCGACAATCCAAACCTAAGTTTTGAAATTACATCCGTTTCACCTGTTGGAGTAATGGGGAAATCATTATCAACAAGACAGGACTCTACTTCAACTGGCCTGCAATTTCTTTTTAAAAATAAAATTGCTCCAAATCCATTTATTGAAATGTTGTATAACAATAATGTATACTTCGCAGTAGTCGATGTTGCAGACGTTTCCGAAGCTATATACAAAGCCGCAATAACAAAAAATATTCATGGGAAAAACTATTTATTGTCAAGCGAAAGTTATCGGGTATCTGATGTGACGTTAATGCTTAACAACCAACCTCCAATTGGCAAACCCAAAATATTTTATAGCAACGAGTTAGTAAAAAAAGACTTAGGTGTCAATTTTAAACCTGCAATGCTGCCCTTGAATGGATATTCAATGTAAGCCTTACACGAAGGCATCTATGGAGGACCCATCCATTTCCTCAATAAAATCAACCACTTTGAGGTAATCTGGAATGATTCTAATTTAGATAATTGGTCAGAGTAGTGTGCAGCGACGGCAAATTAGGTAGCTCATATACTGCATGTTACAGAAAATCAGGGTGCTGAGTGAGGGTTGTCAACCAGTGGATAAGGCAAAATATTTCCAAAAGAAAGACAGATTTCAGGCAGTCTTTCCTTGAAGAAATTTCAAATCATTTATTGTTATCAACTATTCAAAAACGCCTTAATCCCGGCAAATTTAGATTTATCTCCAAGTTCTCGCTCAATCCTCATTAATTGATTGAACTTCTCAATTCTTTCTCCTCGGCACCCGCTACCAGTCTTTAAATGACCTACATTCACAGCAACTGTAAGGTCAGAGATAAAACTGTCAGGGGTTTCTCCACTTCGATGTGATACAAATGCATTATAACCGTTTTGATAGGCAAGTTCAATGGTTTCAAGTGTCTCAGTTACCGTACATATTTGATTCAATTTAATCAGGATGGAATTAGCTACACCCTTGGAAATACCCTCTGCTAAAATCTTTTTATTTGTACAGAAAATATCATCCCCAACTATTTCAATTTTCTTTCCAAGTACCTGTGTAAGATTTTGCCAACCATTCCAATCGTTCTCAGCCAATCCATCTTCAAGTAAGACAATCGGGTACTGATTCACCCATGATTCCCAAAGTTTAATCATTTCATCACTTGATATTAACTTTCCTGAACTTTTTGAGAATTTGTACTTGCCGTCTTCCCACATTTCACTGGTCGCTGGGTCAAGACAAATACTTACATCTGTTCCCGGTTGGTATCCGGCTTTGACAATAGCCTCAAGTATAACTTCCACGGCTTCTTCATTTGATTTAAGATTGGGTGCAAATCCACCCTCATCACCGATGCCTGTGTTATAATTTTTAAGTTTCAGCACTGTTTTCAAAGTGTGAAATACCTCGATTCCCATTCGGATTGATTCCGTGAATGAAGAGGCATTATGAGGTGCTATCATGAACTCCTGAAAATCCACATTGTTATCAGCATGAGCACCACCATTAATTACATTCATACAGGGAACGGGGAGAAGATGTGCTTTTTCTCCACCCAAATATTGATACAATGGAATCCCCATTTCTTTCGCTCTGGCTCGGGAATATGCCATTGAAACGGAGAGGATAGCATTTGCACCCAACTTTGATTTATTTGGAGTTCCATCCAAACTCACCATTATTAAATCAAGTTCCTGTTGGTTATTGAATGATTTACCTTGAATCTCTTGGGCGATGACCCTATTTACATTCTCAACTGCTTTCAAAACACCTTTGCCTCCATATCGTTTCTTGTCGCCGTCCCTAAGTTCACAAGCCTCTCTTTCACCTGTTGAAGCACCACTTGGCACCATAGCATGACCTGTCATTCCGTTCTCCAGTTCAAGGAAAGCTTCCACTGTTGGATTTCCACGAGAATCCAAGATTTCAAATGCCTGTATCTTTTTAATTTTCATACTTTTTTGTATTTTGGTTTATCTGGTTAATTATTCCGTTAAATATAACGCTTTTAGAGTGGATGGTAGTTTGACAAAAGAAAAATATTAATTTTGCATTCCAATCTGGCGATGGAGTTCGCCATCAACCGCCTGAATAATTCGGCTGATGACTCCTATCATTGTTGAACTATAAAGGAGTCATCTATGAACACAGATTATATTCCCTTGATTGTTGGAGGCTTGGTTTTAATCTCCAGCCTTATTTCCCTGAGATTAGGTTTATCAGTTGCTATCATTGAAATCATTCTTGGTGCTATTGCCGGAAACTTAGGTCTCGGTACGGAAAATTGGATGCTTTACTTGGCAAACTTCGGTGGTATCATCCTAACCTATTTGGCAGGTACTGAGATTGACGCCAAAATGATGAAAGAGAACTTTAAAGAAAGTTTTCTAATTGGTTTATTCTCTTTCTTGCTCCCTTTCATTGGTACATTCACCTATACCTATTATTTGGCGAATTGGTCATTACAGGGGTCATTAATCGCTGGTTGTGCGTTATCAACTACCTCACTGGCTGTTGTTTACTCCGTTTTAGTAGAGACTGGGTTATCAAAAACCACAATTGGCAAGAAGATTATGTCAGCGACTTTTTTCACGGATATGGGGACTGCTCTTTCACTGAGTGTACTTTTCATTAAACCCACACTCTATACATTACTTTTCGTTGGAGTTTCAACAGTTCTCATAATTGTCTTTTACAAATATTCTATTTATGTATTTAGAAATCCAAGGTGGGCGAATAAGGTGATTGAACCAGAGATTAAATTCATTTTCTTCATTCTACTGATGTTCATCTATTTTGCCAAACTGGGTGAAGGGCACGCTGTTTTACCGGCTTTCATTCTTGGATTACTTATGTCAAAACATTTTAAGGAACAAAGGAAAACAGTTGTTATCAGGAATAAACTTCGAACAATTGCCTATGCCATTGTAACTCCCATCTTCTTCATTGTTGGTGGAATGAAAATTTCAATTCCTCTCATACTTTCCACCATTGGTCTTTTCATAATCCTTTTTGGTATTAAAATGATTATGAAATTCATAGGAGTCTATTTCCTTGCCAAAAAGTATATGCCGAATGGTAGTGTTTACACAACTCTTCTAATGAGTACGGGATTGACTTTTGGAACAATTTCCAGTATGTATGGACTTCAGGCGGGGTTGATTAATCAGGTACAATATTCCGTTTTGGTTGGTGTTGTGGTCGCGAGTGCAGTCATACCAACATTCATCGCTCAGAAATGGTTTTTACCAAAACATGAAGAAGATATTGTTTAAGAAATTAACACAGACCATCCATTTCCTCAATAAAATCAACCACTTTGAGATAATCTGGAATGATTCTAAAGTTAGATAATTGGTCAGTACAGTGTGCAGCGACGGCAAATTAGATGGCTCTATTACTGCATGTTACAGAAAATCAGGGTGCTGAGTGAGGGTTGTCAACCCTGTGGATAAGGTTGTATCTTTGTAATTGTTCTGACAAACTTAATCTCAAACCTACCATAAAATCTTATTTCTGATTGGTAATCTTCTTCCTGTGTTCAACACCTCATTTGTGCATTGCAATGACCATTTCGGCGTATGCGTCAATGAACAAATTCTTTACCCCATTTATATAATTCAGCCAGAATAGGCTCCAGTTTTTTGCCTTTCTCTGTTAATGAGTATTCAACTGTTGGTGGAATTGTAGCAAAAGCCTCTCTTATCAAAATCTTGTTTTCTTCCATTGATTTTAATTCTTTAACGAGCATTCGTGTGTTAATACCCTCAATACTTCGTTCCAGTTCCTTGAAGCGTTTTTTGCCGTCTAAAAGAGAATAAACAATAGAAAAAGCCCATTTTCCACCCAAAATATCCAGTACTTCTCTAATTGGACAATTATTTTTATTTATTTTCAATTGAGATTTATCAATATTTTCCATATTGCTTTATACTTTGTTACTACTATACATTAATGTAACTACTTGCAAAAGTAAAGTAATTGATTTTACTTTGAAACTTAATTTTAAAAAAACCAAAATGGAAAATAACAAAAGTGTTTACAAAAACGATGTCGGAATGGCAGCGAAAGCCGGAGCAATTCTATTCGTCTTATGGGGAATATTACACCTTTGGGTGGGCTTTGAAGGCATCCATCAGTATTTGTCAGGTGGAGCTTCAGAACTCTGGAATATGTTGATTGGGGGAAGCAATGCACCCCGAGCAGGATTCCAACACACGACTGATGCCATGACAGCTAATGCCCAAGCACATTTGATATTAAATTTCTGTATTGATGTAGCCGGGTATGGGTTACTGGGGCTGGTTGTTGCATGGTTAATCTGGACAAGGGGTTCATGGGTGGCTTACTTTTTAGGTGTTTTCATTATTGGTGTTGCCGACCTTGGATTCTTGTTCTCATTAGTTACGCCCGGTATTATCGAGTTAAATGCCGGCAGTGTAAGCGGTCCTGTTATCTGGTTTATTGCCTGTGCAATAACTCCTTTCGGGTTGCCCAAACTTTGGAAAAAGAATAACTGACAAACAATGATATTATCTTTAATCACTAACAAAAATTTAAACCCGGAGGAACTATTATGCCAATCGTACAAATCACAATTTTACCACAATCAGCTGAAAAGAAAGCAGAAATGTCAAAAGTAATAACTGATGAAATCCATCGTATCACAGGGATCCGGAAAGAAGCAATGGTGATTTTATTCTATGAATTGCCGGTAGAGAATTGCGCTGACGGCGGAGAAATGTTATCTGAGAAATTTAAACGAATGCATTCAAAAGAATAAACCATCCATTTCCTCAATAAAATCAGCCACTTTGAGATAATCTTGAATGATTCTGAAGTTAGATAATTGGTCTGTTAAGTGTACAAGGAAAAGCCCAACTAATTGATTATAAATGATTGGACTTTTTTGTTTATTTATTTTCGCTTAACGCGCGCATAACTCCTATAACGGTTGGCCAGCAACCGCAGCAATGGCGAAACCTTTGCTAAGCAACAATACGTAAGTTTTGTTGCGGGTAGCGACATGTTAGTTGAAGTGGAAATATTTTGTCAGAAATAGGGAATGATCTTGGTAATCTCACTGATGAGACTAGGAATTTGATCATAAATAATTTTCCAAATAATTTGAAGATCAACTCCAAAATAATCATGAACAATTCGATTACGGAACCCACGTATTCTGTGCCAATCAATTTCCGAATATTTATCTTTTATTTCATCCGGTAAAAGATTCGATGCTTCTCCAATAATTTCAAAATTTCTAATTACAGCATCGACAGTTTTATTGTCTTTAGAAAATTCCTCAAAGGAGATACCCTTGGTGTATTGAAGAACCTTCTCAGCAGATTCAATAATATCTTCAAGCAATAACTTTGGAGTCCGTTTAGACATAAACGAGATCTTTTTGAATTTCTTCAAGATATTTTGGTTTGATCCCATTTTTTGAAACTAAATCTACCTTTAGATTAAGAATTTTTTCAAGTTCTTCGGCTAAATCAATAAACTCAATTCCTATGGGTTGCTCATAATCAATAAGAATATCAATATCACTATCATCTTTGAAATCTTCTCGAGTAAAGGAGCCAAAGATTCCAATTGATTTCAAATGATACCTGGCCAATAAATCTAACTTATTAGCTTTAAGTATATTAGTAATATTTTCCTTATTGATCATAAAACAAAGATAGTTTACTATTTGGGAAAATCAAAATTTCCATTTCAACTACGCCTGGCCGCTAACCGCTGGTGCGGGGTTCACTTGTTGTACATTTTCCTTCGTTGTTCCTTTTTAAACCTGTTCACTATCTACAACAGCAACACAGACTAAAGCAATCAATTTAGTAATGCGCTTCGGTGCGGTCTAAACATAAACGATATGGTGGTTTTTCGGATAACAAACTGAATAGTAATTTTGCAATTACCTGTCTTCTTGGCTTTAAAAACTCCGGGCTGACATCAGGAGTTAGTTAATATCAACCTACCCATCCAGTATAGATTTCTCCTACCTTTACGGATATTTTAAAAGGGTTAATGTAAAATTTCCTTATCTTGTTTCTCTTCAGTGCTGTTATTGGCAGCCTGAATATGTTCCAGGAACCTGTTTCCTCAAATCTTAAAAAATCAATATGAGTGAAAATTCAAAATTACCGGAAAAGTTTTTTGAAGTGTTACAGCACGAAGGCGTTGTATCTATTGTATCATGGGGTGTCGAAACTCATGTTGCAAATACATGGAATTCATATCTTGTGGTAACAGAGGATGAGCGTATTTTGATTCCTGCTTATGGTTTTAGAAAAACCGAGAAGAACGTCAACGTAAACAGCAGTGTAAAGTTAACACTGGGGAGTAAGGATGTTTTAGGATATAAAGATTATCCCGGAACAGGTTTTCTTATTGATGGTACGGCAAAATATATTACCTCTGGTGAAGAATATAATTCTATGAAACAGAAATTTTCGTTTCTCACAAGGGTATTGGAAATTACTGTTGAAACAGCAAAGCAAATGTTATAACAGGAAGGCCTTATTTACCAGTTGCTTTCAATTTCATTCTTTTATTATCCTGCCTGCTTCCACCCAGGAGTTGCTGTATAATCTCAATATATAAACTCCTTTTGCAAGTTCACTTATGTCAATGTCTGTTTTACCTTGTT
>JAPLDN010000311.1 GCA_026391755.1 Bacteroidota bacterium | reverse complement strand
CCCTAATGGCTAATGGCCAATGCCTAATACCCAATTTCTAATGCTCAATACCCAATACCTGACACCAAAAAAAAAGACCGCCCATTTCTGAACGGTCTCATTTTAAACTTTAGCCACGGACGTCAGTATTCGTCCTCGTGGAAGAAAAAATCGTCCTTGGTGGGATAATCAGGCCATATATCTTCGATACGCTCATACGTCTCCCCCTCATCCTCAATCTCCCTGAGATTTTCGACTACTTCCTGCGGGGCACCGGAGCGAATAGCCCAGTCGATCAGCTCATCCTTTGTGGCAGGCCAGGGAGCATCTTCTAGTTTAGAGGCCAGTTCAAGTGTCCAATACATTTCTATAAGCGTTTGAAAATTGCTGCAAAAGTAAAAAAAATAAAATCAGAAAAACAAGAAGAATTTTTTACCTGTGTGTAATCCATGGCCTTTCTTCCGAACCAAGGTCCTTTCCTGTTTTTCGCGCAAGCACAAACAGGTAGTCGGATAAACGGTTGATAAAACGTATTATTATCCCATCAACCGGGTTATTTGAGTTAAGCCTTATCAGCGACCTCTCGGCCCTTCGGCAAACTGTTCTTGCAATATGGCAATATGAAACAATGGGATGGCCCCCCGGGAGAATGAAATTCCTTAGTTCGGGAAGCTCATCGTTCATTGTATCAATCTCTTTTTCAAGTATGCGGATGTCATCTTCCCCGAATTCGGGCAAGCCATGGGCTTCTTTTGCAGGATCGCGGGCAACCAGGGCTTCTGAAATAAACAGTACTTCCTGAATACGTCCAAGCACACTCCGGTACTGGGGATTGATATCCTGGTCGCGGATCAGGCCTATAAAGCTGTTCAGTTCATCCAGGTTGCCATAGGCCTCCACTCTTTCGTGGCTTTTAGGAACACGTGTGCCCCCGAGAAGCGAGGTCTCACCTTTATCTCCTCCCTTTGTATATATTTTATTGTCGCCCTTCATCGGGTTTATTTTACAGCTTTTTTCAGCCGCTCTTTTAATTTCTCAAACTCCAGGGCCAGTTCTTTTGGCAGCCTTTCGCCAAAAATTGCCTGGTGTTCGGCAATCAGTTCGCATTCGGCCAGCCATTCCTGAGGGTTGACTTCGAGGATACTGTCCATTTTTGATGCAACCTCAGGTAACCCGCTTACATCAATTGCCGATTTACCCGGGACAATGCCGATAGGAGTTTCCACCTTGTCGGCTGTTCCTTCGAGCGTCTCAAAGATCCATTTAAGAACGCGGATATTGTCGCCGTACCCGGGCCAGAGGAATTTTTTATCAGCGCCTTTCCTGAACCAGTTAACATTGAAAATTTTAGGCAGATTTGCCTTGACGGGGGCGTTGTGTCCTATACTGATCCAATGGCCGAAGTAATCGCCCATATGATATCCGCAGAAAGGAAGCATGGCAAAAGGGTCGCGGCGTACACCTGCCTTGAGCCCTATGGCGGCTGCAGTCACTTCCGAGCCTACGATGGAACCCAGGAAGACACCGTGGTTCCAGTCAAAACTCTGGTAAACCAGGGGTACAGTTCCGGGGCGACGGCCACCGAACAGGAATGCAGAAATTGGCACCCCTTTAGGATTTTCCCAGTCGGGGTCTATAGCAGGGCATTGTTTGGCCGGTGATGTGAAACGTGCATTCGGATGGGCAGCAGGTGTCGTCACCGAAGAATCCCAAACCTTGTTATCCCAGGTAAGGGAACCTGCAGGAATATCAGTGCCAATTCCTTCCCACCAGATATCTCCATCAGGGGTGAGGGCAGTGTTTGTAAAGATAGTGTTTGAAGCGCATGAAAGCATTGCGTTAGGATTCGTTTCCATCGATGTATAAGGAGCAACACCAAAGAATCCTGCTTCCGGGTTTATAGCATAGAGCCTGCCGTCTTCACCAAATTTCATCCAGGCAATGTCATCGCCTACAGTTTCAACTTTCCATCCCGGGATTGTAGGTATGAGCATGGCCAGGTTTGTCTTGCCGCAGGCGCTGGGGAAGGCCGCTGCAAAATATTTTTTAACTCCTTTAGGATTGGTGATCCCCAGGATGAGCATATGCTCGGCCAGCCATCCCTGCCTGCGGGCCATGTTCGTTGCAATCCTGAGAGCAAAACATTTTTTGCCAAGCAGGGCATTGCCGCCGTAACCGCTGCCAAATGACCAGATCTCGTTGGTTTCAGGGAAATGGCAGATATATTTTTTCTCAATCGGGGCACAGGGCCATTTCACGTCTTTTTGCCTTGGCTCCAGAGGAGCGCCCACCGAATGAACACAGGGCACAAAATCACTATCCCCCAGGATATTAAGAACAGCAGTGCCCATCCTGGTCATGGTACGCATATTTGTAACTACGTAAGGGGAGTCGGTAATCTGAACTCCGATATGAGCGATCTTCGAACCGAGAGGGCCCATGCTGAAAGGGATCACATACATGGTACGGCCACGCATGCTGCCGGTATACATGCCGGTAAGGACCTTTTTCATTTCAGCCGGAGCCATCCAGTTATTTGTGGGGCCTGCATCATCCTGTTTTTCGGAGCAGATGTACGTCCGGTTCTCAACCCTGGCGACATCGCTGGGATCGCTCTGGAAATAATAGGAATTCGGCCGCTTTTTTTCATTCAGTTTCAAAGCCATTAACATGCTCACCATGAGGGTGAGCAGTTTCTGGTTCTCTTCTTCAGAACCATCGCACCAATGAATTTTGTCGGATTGGCAAATCTTTGCCCAATCTTCAACCCAGGTTTTCAGTTTCTTGTTCGTAGTCATGTCTTAGTAAATTTGGATAGGATGGATACTATTTCTCTATTTTAGCTGCCCAAGCGCTTCGTTTATCCTTCTCACTGCTTCGGTCAGCTTCTCTTTCGACGTTGCATAACTGAAACGCATACAATTCGGGTCGCCGAATGCATCGCCGGGGACAAGGGCAACAAATACCTTGTTGAGGAGATACATGCAGAGATCGTTGGCATTGTTCACCTTTATGGTCCCGTCAGTCTTTCCAAAGTAATACGAAATATCGGGGAAAATATAAAAAGCGCCGTCGGGATGATTTAGTTTCATGCCGGGAATTTCAGCAAGTAATTTAAGCATCAGGTCGCGGCGTTCAAGAAATGCTTTCTGCATTTCAAGCATCTCAACAGTATCCGGCGGGGTTATTTCGGCCATCAGGGCGGCCTTTTGCGCAATGGAACAGGCCCCCGATGTAAACTGGCCCTGCAGCTTATCACAAGCTTTCGCAATCTCCAAGGGAGCTGCGATATATCCAATACGCCATCCGGTCATAGCAAAGGCTTTTGAAACGCCATTCACGATGATCACCCTGTCCCTGATAAAATCAAACTGGGCAATGCTTTCATGTTTCCCAATAAAGTTGATATGCTCATAAATCTCATCCGCAATAATGAAAATACCCGGATATTTCGCCAGTACCTTTGCTATACCTTCAAGCTCGTCTTTTGAATATACCGATCCCGTTGGGTTGCAAGGTGAACTGAACATTATAAGTTTTGTTTTCGGGCTGATAGCCGCTTCGATCTGTTCAGGCTTAACCTTGAATTCATTCTCGATTTTTGCAGGGATGAACACAGCACTGCCCTCGGCTACCTTGATGATCTCTTTGTAGGAAACCCAGTAAGGGGAAGGTACAAGCACCTCGTCGCCGGGGTTGACAAGGCTTAGGACTACATTTGCTATGGACTGCTTGGCCCCGGTGCTGACTACAATCTGGGACGGTTCATAGCTGAGGTTATTATCCCTTTTCAGTTTCGTACAGATCGCTTTGCGCAGGTCCTCGTAACCTGGGACAGGAGGATAGAATGTGAAATTCTGGTCAATAGCCTCCTTGGCCGCATTCTTGATATAATCGGGGGTGTTGAAATCGGGTTCACCAAGACTTAGATTGATTACATCAAAGCCCTCGGCACGCAGTTCACGGCTTTTACGCGACATAGCCAGGGTTTCAGATTCGGCCAGGTGGTTGATCCTGTTAGCAAGTGTTGTCATAGTCGGGAGATTGTAATGATTTCTAATCTACAAAAGTAGTAAAAAATTTGCGTTCGACAGACCAGGGATGCAAGATGGTGGATAGCTGGATGACTGGATAGCTGGATAGCTGGATAGCTGGATGACTGGATAGCTGGATAGCTGGATAGCTGGATAACGGGATTAATGGATAATCATAAATCGGCTGCGAAGCAGCCTTATCCAGCTATCCGGTCATCCAGGTTTATTCCATACCTTTGCCTAAAACATTCCACCCATGGACAATTTCTTCTGGACTACTCTCATTACCGATATTATTCATGCCTTCATGATCATCGGACTGGGCTCGCTTGCCGCCTGGCTGCTAATTGCATACTATCTGAGGCTGAAATACAAATACACCATGGCTCCGGCTCAGGTTAACACTGACATCAGCGAATCAAAAAGAATTACACTTCCTTTGAAATTACAGGCTTACGAAAGAATAGTAATGTTCCTTGAGCGCATCCAGCCTGCCAATCTTGTTATGCGTGTACAGAGGTCCGAAATGAATGTACCTGAACTCCAGCTGGCTATGATCAAGACCATTAGGGAGGAATTTGATTACAATCTCAGCCAGCAGGTTTATATTTCTTCAACTGCCTGGGAGATGATCAAAAATGCAAGGGAGGAATCTATTTCTATTATAAACCGCGCAGCCGGACAACTTGATCCCCTGGATCCCGCCCCGGCCCTGATCCGAGTGATCTTCGACATCAGCCTTCAAAATGAAAACCCTGCAACTGCGGCCGCCTTGAATTATGTTAAGGACGAAGCCCGCCTGATGATGTAAGCCCGATCAAACCGGTTTAATTCCCTTTAGCTTTTCTGTACCTGGCTTTTTGTTCGGGAGTCATCTTCTCCGTGGCATACTGGAAAATCAAACGTGCTGCCGAATCTTTCCATTTCAGAAGAAATTTCTCTGCAGGTTCTGCCTGTTTCTTCCATGCCTCCCTCAGGAACCACCCAAGTCCCTGGTGAACCACCCTTTCTTCATCCATCATCATGGGATCAATAAATTCAAAATAAGGTTTGAAGTCAGTTGCTTTCTTCATCGGCTTGATCAGGCCAACAACCGCTGCCCTTCTCTGGAACTTGTTAGCGGCATTTCTCCAGGGTTTGAGTGACTCTATTGAAATAAGCTTCATTTTAATCATGTCGGGTATGATCTCGCTGCAGATCCAATCTGTATGGGCCCAGTTGTTAATCCCAAAGGTGAACATCTTTTCAAGGGTCGTGACCATTTCCCTGTTCCACTGCTTTTTAATCTTTTTAAGCAATAGTCCGGCAATGGACGTCATTTCGTACTTTGGGGACTGAACCAGTAAAATGCAGACTTCACAGATACCGGCATTTGTTATCCCCGGCAGCGCAAAAATAGTATCAGCCTGCTGGTTTAACAGTTCGGAATTCACGCCCCAAGCATCGAATCCTTCCCTGAAATACTTTGAATATTTTTTAACGATGGCCTCGTCGGCATTGGCCATGCAAAAGGCTTCGGTTTTCTTGACAATTTTTTCGGGGGAGTTCATAGGTTTTGGTTTATCGGCTCAAACAAAAATAACAAATCACCTGACCAGGGTTACCGTTCCCTTCACTTTGATTGTTGTACCGGGGGAAGATGGTAATTCATAAGAAGCCAGATAAACATATACATCGGGAGGACATAATGAACCTTTTCTTGTGCCGTCCCATCCGGTTTCCTGGTTATCAGTAGTAAAAATCTGCTGTCCCCAACGGTCAAAAATACTTAGAGTGAATTTTGACATCGCCGGTCCGAGGGGGTGAAAATAATTGTTCCCAACCAGGCTTCCGGGGGCAAAAGCGGTTGGGAAATAAATGCCGCCTGCACAGTAATTAACGGTTGAAGTGTCGACCACGGCACAACTATCGTGGCTCACGCGTACCCAGTAAGTCCCCGGTTCGGTCACGGTGAACAGGGAATCATTTGACCCGTCCTGCCATTGATAGGCGGCACCGGGGAAAGTGGCATGCAAGACAATAGTGGAGCCTGAACAAAGTGAAGTATCCCTTGCAAGATTTACATTTATTGCCGGTCTGAGGGCAATTTTCACGGCGTCGTCTCCCGGACAGTTGTTTACATCAATGGTATGCACTGAGTATATGCCCCCACTGGTTATCGTAATGGTTTTTGAAGTATCACCGGTGCTCCAGACGATTGAAATGAAATTTTCTCCGGGATCCAGGGTATAGGATTGCCCTTCGCAGATAGCTGTATCGGGTTTCAGTTTCGTCGGGTATAGAGGAAAAATTACAAGTGTAACCGAATCGCTTGCACTACAACCGTTTTGCCCCACCCGCACCCAGTATTTCCCAGATAGTTTGGCTGTAATACTGCGAGTCGTTTCATTGGTAGACCACAGATAGGCAATATACCCGGATCCTGCATCCAGTATTGCCCCGGGTCCCGGGCATACAGTCCGGTTGGGTCCCAGGTCGGGCGCAACAATAGGCCCGGAGATGCTGACAGGAAGGCTTATAAGAGGACTGGGTGCGCCGCTGCAATTGGTGTTGGTTCCGTAAACAGTGATATTGCCCGGAGTAGCCGAGAGGGAGAAATCCAGTGTAACGGAAGGAACTGTTGTGGTTGCAGATGGCAGAAAAGTAACACCAGTGCCTGTGTATTCCCAATGATATTCTTCGGTATTGGGATCGGCAGTGACCGAAATAATTGCTCCCTTGTTCCCGGCACAGGCTGTGAGCGGCCCGTCAATAAAGGCCAGAAGTTTAGGACTCCGCCATTCGGCAACAGAAGGATAAGATGAGCTGGTCGTCACGGTATACCACCAGGAATTAATCGTATTAAGATTGCCCCAGCCTCTTCCTGAAAATGGCCATTTATGACAGCCAGGAGGATATATGACCGGGTTGGCACATCCTCCCGTGAGAGCGTTAGTTTTGACATCCTCGGTGTTTGGTCCGCGGCCTGCCATGCATCCCGTGCAGGTACCGTTCCAGATATTTGAGTCGTCCCAGTATACTTTGAGCGGATCACCGGTTGGTGCGACCAATTTAACAAGAATGCCCGAATCGTTTCCTTCCACATCATACAAGGGCAGGTTTGTAAGCCCGTTAATATAGGTGACTACCAATCCAACGGCCACATTGTTGGGTACTTCGGTTCCGCTGCCGTCCTTTCCGTCCCAGTGAATGATATTTGACCCGGTACTAACGACCTGGCTCAGCATACGGGAGATATAAGTTGATGGAGTAAAATTCAGCTGGATCTGTACATTTCCCGCTTTGTCAACATTTACTGTATAGTCAATAGTCCCGTCACAGTTCCTGGTTCCGGTGGGATCGGGAGGTACGATCTGTCCAAGACTTGTGGCTATTTTAAAAACAGCAGGGTCAGGGGAGTTCAGGAATATTTTGTACTGGGGAAATATGGCCTGCTGGTTGAACAGGGATTTCCGGTCGTCCACCCAGTTGGTATTGCCGCAGCCTGTCTGGTTGGCATATTGTATCCAGCCGCCCCCGTTCATCTGGTCAAACTCTGCCGAAGTAACAATGCCGTCATCCGACAAAATATAATTTATACCTGTAAAAGCGTTGGAAGCAAACTGCCAGGCTTTGGAGAATAATCTTCCCGGTTTGACCGATGATGTCATATTATCATAGATGGTTATGTCTAACAGATACATCATAACAATCCTGGAATGAACCCCGGTGTAGCTGCAACTTTCGGAAGGTAATCCTCTGTATATACAACCGCTCCCGTGCTGTCACATATGCGGTATACTATATCCAATCCTGAAATAGTGTCTGTAGGAGACCCGTTAAACCCCAGATAAACGACCTCATTTGCTCTTGTTACAAAATAGAGTTTTGAATTGTCGGGTGCACTGTGAGTGGCATCATAAGCAGCAAACTGGGAACGTATGCCATTTGTATCAGTACAGTGACTGGCGAAATCGTTGCAAAGGTAGAGGTAAGTTGACCATGTCTGGCAACCTTTATTCAGCTGCTTCGACCCTTCACTGTAGCCGGCCGGTGAGTTGAGGACCAGGAATAGCGTGATGGCTGATATAGATATACGCAAGCGTTTCATGAAAATCAGCAGAAGAGGAACGCATACAAAGTTAATATAAAAACTGGTCTGCGGATGAGGGAGCGTCGACTGTCAACGGTTCATGAGTTCCGGCTCACGATTCACGGCTGACGATCTCCCTGGCTCTTTCCAAAGCTGCGGGTATCCCCGCCGGGTTTTTCCCTCCTGCCGTTGCAATATGAGGCTGCCCTCCTCCTCCTCCCTGGACTTCCTTTGCAATTTCACGGATGATGGTTCCTGCATTCAATTTGCCGGCTTTGACCAGGGCATCTGAAACGGCTACAGTAAGGCCGGCTTTGCCGTCGCTTTCATTGGCTAATACGATGAAAGCCTGGTCGGCACAGGTACGCAGCTCAAAAGCCAGGTTTTTGATGATCTCAGTATCCAGGTCCACAATCGCCGAAATAAAGGTAATTCCATTGATGACTTCAGCTTTCTTGATAAGGTCTTCTTTCACCTGCCCGCCCCTGATCTTTGCCAGTTCAGCTGCATCTTTCCTGAGTGCCTGGTTTTCTTCCACCAGGTTTTTCATTCCTTTTAAGAGATCTTTAGGGTTCTTAAGGGTTTCCGACACTTCGTCGAGCAGATGAAGCTTTTCGTAGAACCAGCTCTCTGCTTTTTCGGCAGTAATGGCCTCAATCCTTCTAACTCCTGCAGCAATGGCGCTTTCCGATATGATCTTGAATAAGCCGATCTGGCCGCTGGAGGCAACGTGTGTGCCCCCGCAGAATTCAACAGAGAATGCCGGGTCAAAGGTCACAACCCTTACGAAATCACCATATTTTTCTCCGAACAGGGCCATGGCCCCAATCTTTTTTGCATCTGCTATCGGCATCGCCCTTTCTTCATTCAGCCTGATATTTTCCCGGATCTTTGAATTGACTATCTTTTCCACAGCTTCAATTTCGTCTTTTCCCAGCTTGGCAAAGTGAGTAAAGTCGAAACGCAGGTGTTCGTCATCCACAAGCGATCCTTTTTGTTCAACATGGGTTCCTAATACTTTGCGAAGTGCGGAGTGCATGAGATGCGTTGCTGAGTGGTTATTGGCCGTCATCCTGCGCTTCATGGAATCTACTTCAGCAATAACAGGTTGTTCGGGGTTCACCGGGATTGTATCGCAGATGTGGATGATCAGGTCGTTTTCCTTTAACGTATCAATGACAGTAATCTTTTGATTACCCGAAGAAAGCCATCCTTTATCGCCAACCTGTCCGCCCGATTCAGCATAAAACGGGGTCTGATCCAGAACAATATGATAAAGTTCCTGTCCCCTGGTCACGATCTTCCTGTACCTGGAGATCTCTGTTTCAATTTTCAGGGTGTCATACCCTACAAATTCGGGCAGTACTGAATCTTCAACCACCACAACCCAATCAGAGGTTTGCACGCTGGCGGCCTGCCTCGACCTGGACTTCTGTTCTTCCAGGCCTTTCCTGAAGCCTTCCATATCCACTTCCCATCCTGCCTCCCGGGCCATCAGCTGCGTAAGGTCGATGGGGAAGCCGTAAGTGTCAAATAGCTCGAAGGCAAATCCGCCATCGATCAGGTGAGATGCAGGATGCAAGATGCGGGATCCTGCATCTTGCATCCTGCATCCGATATAATTGGTAAACTTCTGTATCCCTGTTGCAAGGGTCCTGAGAAATGCGGTTTCCTCTTCTTTCACTACATTGACGATGAGGTCTTTCTGCGAGATCAGTTCGGGAAATACAATTCCCATCTGGTTGATCAGAACAGGTGCCAGGGTATAAAGAAAAGGATCCCTGAACCCGAGGAATGTATAGCCGTACCTTACAGCTCTTCTTAGTATCCTGCGGATGACATATCCCGCTTTGACATTCGAAGGTAACTGGCCGTCTGCAATAGCAAAAGAAATTGCCCTTATATGATCGGCAATGACCCGAATGGCCGTATCGGTTTTGACATCGGACCCGTATTCCTTTTCGGCAAGTCCGGCGATATGGTGAATCAGGGGCTGGAAAACATCGGTGTCGTAATTCGATTTTTTACCCTGGAGGACCATGCACAAACGTTCGAATCCCATCCCTGTATCTACATGCCTTGCAGGCAGAGGGTTAAGCTGACCGCTGGTTTGGCGGTTGTATTGTATGAACACCAGGTTCCATATCTCGATCACAAGCGGGTTCCCCGTATTGACCAGGAGATGGCCTGTAACCTGGCTGCGCTCTTTATCGTCCCTGAGGTCGACATGGATCTCAGAACAGGGTCCGCAGGGGCCTGTATCACCCATTTCCCAGAAATTATCCTTCTTGGATCCCATCAGGATACGGTCTTGTGGGATCAGGGCTCTCCAGTAATCAAACGCTTCGGTATCACGCTCAAGCCCTTCTTTAGCATCACCTTCAAAAACAGTAACATACATCCTGTCTTTTTGTATCTTCACTATTTCGGTCAGGAACTCCCATCCCCATTCAATGGCTTCTTTTTTAAAGTAATCACCGAATGACCAGTTGCCCAGCATTTCAAACATGGTGTGGTGGTAGGTATCTATACCCACTTCTTCCAGGTCATTATGCTTGCCCGAAACCCTGAGGCATTTCTGTGTGTCGGCAACCCGTTTGAATGAAGCTTCCCTGTTACCGAGGAACAGGTCCTTGAACTGGTTCATCCCCGCATTGGTAAACATGAGAGTAGGGTCATTTTTTATGACCATGGGGGCCGATGGCAGAATCTGGTGCCCTTTCGATTTGAAATAATCAAGAAAGGCTTGACGTATGGCGGTTGAATTCATCTAAACAAAAGATTAACAATGCGTTAACAGGCTTTAACAATTTTTGTTAAAAGGGATTTGGCAGCAAAGTTAATTATTTAGTTAATTTTGCAGGTTCATGTTTCCTGTTTTGAGCGATTCTTTATTGCGCTGCCAATGAGCAAGGTAAAATACAAGTTTAATAAAAAGTCACTGACCTTCGACCGGGTGCAGACAACTTTCAGAAAAAGGTTGCTGTATTTTTTCACCCATCTGTCGACAGGTGTTGTATTTGCTGTTGCCGTGCTTCTGCTTGCTTACAACTTCGTGGATACACCAAAGATGAAAGCCCAGAAACGGGAGATAGAGCAGATGAAGTTCCAATACAGGATGTTAAACGACCAGCTCGACCGGATTACCAGGGTAATAAGGGATCTGCAGGACAGGGATGATAATATTTACCGTGTGATCTTTGAGGCTGAACCTATTCCGGGTTCAGTGAGAGAAGCCGGCATAGGAGGGATAGACCGTTATGAAAAGCTCAAGGGTTATTCGAACGAGGAACTGATGGTTGAAACCTCCAGGAGGATGGATAAGATTCTTGGCCAGCTCTATGTTCAGTCGAAATCCTTCGACGAGGTTTTTACTCTGGCCAAAAACAAGGAACAAATGCTGGCCTGTATTCCCGCAATCCAGCCATTGAACAACAAGGACCTGCGTAGGATTGGCTCATATTTCGGGACAAGGGTCGACCCGTTTTATAAGGTCAGGAAGTTTCATGAAGGAATGGATTTCACTGCTGCTGTTGGTACCGAGGTATATGCTACAGGCAACGGCACCATCGATTTTGCTGCAAGGGATGGAGAAGGGGGTTACGGGAATGAGGTGGTCATTGACCATGGTTATAACTACAGGACTGTTTATGCCCACCTGTCAAAGATCTTCGTAAAGCCCGGGCAGAAGATCCTGAGAGGCCAGATTATAGGTTATGTTGGTAACACGGGTAAATCGACTTCACCCCATCTCCATTATGAAGTTCGTAAAAACATGATCCCCCTGAACCCTATCTATTTTTTCTTCAATGAC
>JAPLDN010000257.1 GCA_026391755.1 Bacteroidota bacterium | reverse complement strand
TTCTTCCTCCTTATTGTCCGGATCCCGGAGGATCATCTTTCCTGCCAGGGCAATGTTTGTTAGAGGAGTTTTAAATTCGTGGGTCATGTTATTTAAAAAGTCGGTGGTATGCTCCGATATTTTTTTCTCCTTCATGAGTGAAAGGAGGGTCCGCCAGAACAAAATGATCACAACCAGTATCAGGATAACAGAGGTGATAAACAGTGGTCCCATCTCTGTTATAATGAACTGCTTTTTCTCCGGGAAAATGAGTTTCAATTCTACTTCTTTTTTACTTCCCACATCTTCCAAGGGCTTATTATAGATAAAATTTGAAGAATCTCTTTCATCAATAGCTATCATGTATCCCGGTTTTATGACCACAAAAGAGTAGTCAATATGAATGTTGTAGAACCTCAAATAATGATTAAGCAATGAATCTATTTTATGAACTTCATTCTTCCCTAATTTCACTGCAAATCCGGACGTACTATCCATTTCGACGCAAGCTCCTATTTTCCTGCAGGTCTCTTTATCAGAACGGAGGGCATCGGTTGTTCTTGAAAGAACCATATTCGCCTTTTCATTAAACAACTCTTCTTTTATTTTGGCTGTTTGGAGGATCCAATTCACCTGAATGATCAGCACTATCACTAATGCGATGGAAGAAATTGCGATAAACAGCCAGGTCCGGTTCAGTTTCATTTGAGATTACAAAATTAGCCATTAAATATGGTATATTAGCAGCAATAACAAGTCATTAACAACTCAATAACTAGTCAGTAACAAGACTCCGGTTGATATAAGACTACTTTTGCCTTATAAACTTAAATTTAAAACCATGAAAAATATTCTTATCGCTATGTTCGTGCTTGGTGTTACCCTATCCTGCATCGTTGATAATGGAGGGCCGTCTGCTGAAAATGGGAAATTGTCAGGTGTTGCATCTTACAGAGACGCTTACAAGTCTGCCGATTATGCAGATGCCGGATGTGAAATTTATGCCATTAACGAAAACGATTTCAAATCAACCGGATATGGTGACCTTAAAAATGTGATTGAAAGGTTTCAAGGATACAAATACGATTATTTGCTGTCAATTTATAATTCAATAGATCCTGTCAGAAATAACAAAATGCGTGACAATTTTGATACATTGTCGAATTTTACCTTCAAATACATCAGCGGATTCAAGAAATTACCCGCTATTGTCAGGGCTGAAACAAACGGGACAGGAAATTATACTTTATGTTTAAGGCCCGGCAAATATTATCTGCTGGTTATTTCAGGCAGTGTAACGAGCAATAACATCGCTGAATCCAAAGGCAATATTGGCTATAAAATCGTGGACGTCAAATCAGCTCAAGAGACCATTCAAAATGTTAAATTTCAGAAGTATGAAATGACAGGGATTATGGTGGCAAGAAATCTTTCAGGATGTTAATTTTGAGAAGCAGGAAGCGATTTGGATTAAACGTATAAAACGAAAGCCATTACCCGGATACTTAGCTGAGATATTCCTGTTTTTTTATATCTTTACCTGAACTAACCTCATTTCCTTTTTATGAAACAGCTCATGATTGCTTTTTGCCTTATCGTTTTGGTGCTGCCAGCTACCTGGGCGCAAACAACCTGGAAGGCCTCTGACTATAAGCCTGAACCTTATCGCAAAGTGATGGTCCTTGCCAAAATATCGGATGTCACTGCAAGAAGGCAACTCGAAAACAATACGGTAAAATTTTTGAATGACAAGGGGATAGTTGCGATCCCGGCTTACCTGAATGTTAAGAAGACTGATGGGGTATCCCGCGAAGCATTCCTTGTCATTGCAGATTCGCTACAGGTTGATGCCCTGCTGATCTATTCGGTCAACGGCGCAGAAAAACATGCGGAAAATACCCCGACTGTCAGTGTAGGAGTTGGAGTAGGAGGATACGGCGGCTATGCAGCAGCAAGTGTTCCGATTTCAGGAGGTGCTAAAATGGTTACAGTGGTTAAACTCAGTGTGTATTTCTATAACAGGGCATCTTTGGATGAACAATGGGCCCAGCAGCTCAGCGGAACACTGGAAGACGGCACGGACAAGCTGGCTTATACTTTTGCAAAGACTACAGTTAAAGCAATGTTTAAAGATGGCTTGTTTATAACTAAGAAATAGTCGGTTGTTCTTATGAAGTTCATGTGGTAATTAATCCATTCAGGGTTTCAGGCAGGGGCGCTATATTTACATCAACCGATCTTAAGCGATGTCATCGTGAGAGAGCCCATGACAGGTTTATCATTGAAAAATTCGATCTGTTCGTTCTCCTCTTTCAAAGCAAGGGCGTAAAGCAAAGGCAGGAAGTGTTCCGGCGTGGGGATGGCAAGATCAAAAGCCTTCCCCTGATCCCGGTAGTTGATCAGCGATTGATGGTCGTTGGAAAGGATGAGTTTTTTCATCTTCTCATTGGCTTCGATGGCCCAGTCAAATCCAAAGCCTGTTTCATTCATTTTGCCCCAGTCAACCAATCTGAGGTTATGGACCAGATTCCCACTGCCGATTATCAAAATTCCTTTCTTGCGCAATGACGAGATTTCTTTGGCAAGATCATAATGGTATTGAGCAGGGCGGGAGTAATCGAGGCTCATCTGGATTACCGGGATATTTGCTGCATGGAACATCTGTTTCAACACACTCCAGCAGCCATGATCCAGACCCCATTTCTCATCCAGTCTGACTTCGGTTTTTGAAATGAGGGCCTTTGTTTCTTTTGCAAGCTCAGGACTTCCGGGCGCAGGATACTGCACTTCATATAATTCCTGCGGGAATCCGCCAAAATCGTGGATTGTCAGAGGTTTTTCCATGACGGTTACAAAAGTTCCTTTCGTTTCCCAATGTGCCGACACACATAAAATAGCATTTGGTTTTGGCAGGGATTTTCCAAGCGCCCGCCAAACCTGCACAAATTCATTTTCCTCTATGGCATTCATGGGACTGCCATGACCTGCGAAAAGCACAGGCATTTTTTTATACGCTTGGATCGTCATTTATATTCACTTATCTTTGAAATCCATACAAAAATAAACAAAGGAGATCATTAGTATGAAGAACAAAATGAAAAAAGTCAGGGAGTGTGCAGTATTTTTCCTGCTGACCGGAATATTAGTTTTTACGGGTAATTCTGCCTTTTCCCAGAATGACGCCGAAGGCAGTAAAGATCCCTCCCTCTTTACCAGGATGCCAGGCTACCACATTTACCGGTATGATGATTTACAGTTCGATCAGTACGAATTCAAAGTCAGCGATAATAAAACCCAGATTGTCCAGGGGCACTCTCTTTTCATTATTTACGAACCAAATGATAATATTCAAGCACCCAGCCCCCTGCAGATTGGCCATAATTATATAAACGCCGCCAAATCAGTTGGAGGAATGCTTGTATATGAATTTCATGATCCGGGAGAAGATGTGGTGGTTAAAGTGGTTAAAAACAACATGGAAACCTGGGCTTATATAACAGCAAACGGCAATGGTTCCTACTCCATTCACCTGATCGAGAAGGAAGCTATGAAACAGGATGTGGTTGCTGATGCCAGCGCAATGAATAAGAGCATCAAAGAATCAGGCAAAGCAACTCTTTACGGAATTTATTTTGATACAGGCAAAGCGGATGTGAAACCTGAATCCCAGGCGGCCTTGAAGGAAATTGCGAAATTACTTCAAAGTGACGCAGGTCTTAAACTCTATGTCGTAGGACATACTGATAATAAAGGAACATTGGAAGCAAATATGAAATTGTCACAGGACAGGGCGATTGCCATTGTAAACACCCTGGTAAACAATTATAGTGTTGCTGCATCCCGCCTGAAAGCATGCGGAGACGGGCCAACAGCACCTGTAGCCAGTAATGATTCGGAAGCAGGCCGCTCGCTTAACCGTCGTGTGGAGTTAGTTAAACAATAAATAAACTGTCAGAATTATCTTTAAAGAAGACTCAGAAAGAAAGGTATTGATGCTGTTTTTCCGGTTTCATACTATTCAAAGGGATAGCATTACTTTGTAAAAAACTCAGGTGTTTTGAAACATTACCGGTTTTGCTTCATATTATTGGTATTGTTAGCCTTAGTGCTTCCATTTTCCGTGGTTGCCCAATCATGGGATTTTATCAAAGAAAAGGAAGGCATAAAAATATACACCCGAAAGGAAGCCGGAAAGTCACTGAAGGCTTATAAAGGGGTTGCCGACATTAATGCGCCGGCAGACAAAGTTTTTGCTCTTATCGAGGATGTTAACAATACCGATTGGTGGGATAAAAACTTCAACCAGATCAAGGTGCTGCTTTATGAGAAGAATAAACGGGCGCAGTATTATCTGGTTTATGATTTGCCCTGGCCGGTTATTGATCGCGACCTATGTGTGGATGTTACAGTTACATATGACCAGGTCACTGGCGTGGGGAAAATAACTGCTGTTCCCCTCGACGGGGTCTTCCCTGAACGTGAGGATATGATTCGGATCAAAGAGTATCGGCAAACCTGGACCGTCGAACCTGCAGGCAATGAAAGATCCCATGTAGTTCTTGAAGGCTATATTGACCCGGCCGGAAGTATCCCTGACTGGATCTCCAACATGCTTATCGTCGATTCACCATTACAGGTCTTCAGCGGGATCAGGCAGCGAATGGAAAAAAAGTAGATCTGGTGAACCTTAATAGAAGATATTTAGGCGGTTTTGTATAAATTTGTTTCAAGGTAAAGATGGGAACATCAGTTTATTTTTAAGTCCTTTTTAATGAAGCCGCTTCTACTCAGCCTTTTTGCACTTATGTCGGGGTTTCAGGCTGCAATTTCCCAGGAGAATCATTATTGGTCGCAGCAGTTCGGGGCAGTGAGTACTCTCATGGGAAATGCTGTAATTGCAGGGTCTCGCGACAACAGTGCAGCCTTTTATAATCCCGGTGCCATATCATTTATTGAATATCCTAACCTGTCGGTTGACGGGAACCTGTATAAACTCGATAAAATAAATATAACCGACGGAGCCGGATCAGGGGTAAACCTGAATTCGGCCCAAATGAGCATTTATCCCCAGATCCTTTCCGGGATGATCAATTATATTAAAGTCCCCGGGTTTAAATTTTGCTATACAATATTGACCAGGAATTTCACCAATATCCTGATGAGCTCCCGGTATACAAAATACGGGGCAAGCAATACAGGGATGGAGCCAAACAGGTACCTCGGTGAGTTCAATTATGTAAACCAGATCAATGAACAATGGTTCGGAGCTTGTGCAAGTTACAAGGTGAATAAAAATTTTGGAATCGGGGTAAGCCTGTTCTGCACATACCGTGGACAAACCTCCGGCATCACAAATAATACCAGACAATCCTCTTCAGCGGATACTATTTCCTCGCTTATTGTTTCAAACAGTAACGAAAGCCTGAAATACATGGCCCTCGGTATCCTCGCCAAGATCGGACTTGCATATGAGACGGGTCGATGGAGATTCGGGTTCTCGCTTACTACCCCTTCGATAGGAATATACGGAAACGGAAGTGCAAAAAGGGAAGAATCCGGGTACATCTCAGGATCTTCATCCGGAGAGCAAAAGAATACTTATATGATTATGGCCGAAAATACCTCCACCCAAGCAAGTTACTATCATCCGCTTGCAATTGGGGTTGGTATTGAATACCATTCTCCGAAAACGAGGATTGCAGTTTCGGCCGAATATTATTCAAGGATAGGTTCTTACTATATCATGCAACCCGGAAATGAAGCGTTTGTTTATCCTTCTTCTATAAGGGACAGTTCAGGGATGAGCCGGAAGATAGATCAGATGCTTTACATGGGAGTTGCGGCAAAACCAGTCTTCAACGTGGGAGTTGGATTTGACCAGGCTCTTGGAAAAAAATTCAATCTTATCCTTGGTGCCCATACCGATTATTCATCTTACATCCCGCCGGATGAAATTAACGAACTTATTCCGAAAACGGGCAACTGGGACCTTTATTATCTATCAAGCGGTCTTTCCTATCACAATGTTCGTCAGACACTTACCCTGGGCTTTTCTTATGGATTCAGCCCTGGAAAGCAGATAGACCCGATTGTGATCGTAAGTCCGGGAGCTGATATGACCTCAAGAGCAAACGTTTTTGCCCAGTCCTTTGGGGTTGTTTTAGGGTATACTTATTATTTCAAGAGATAATAAGTCAAGGAGGAACTTTAAAAAGGAGAATTTGTGTTAATTAAGCTTTAAAGTCCCAATTTCCAATTCAAAAAAGTTGAAATCCTTTTTAAATCCTTTTGCAATAAGTTTCAGGCAATTTCCATTTTTTTCAATAACCAGGTAAAAATATATTGGTTTCAGATCCTGCCCGAGCAGGTCATGATATATGCGTTTATCCATGGGAATTAGGGGTTGCGCTATCCCTCCGCCTCCCCCGATAACAAGAAAATGTTTCCCGATGCTATCTGAAAAATATTCCAGGTTATGAGAATGCCCGCTTATTAAAAGTTTTGATTTCTTTGATTTTTCAAATTCAGGGACAATCATTTCTGAAACCGGTTTTGACGAACCCACTATCTTGCTGTTACTATAGGGTGCATGATGTGTACAAACGATTATTGCCTTTATACCCGGATCAGCATCCAGCGAATCCATGACGACAAGGTGTTTGAAATTTGAGTTAAGCAAAACGATGGCGATAGAATCAACATCAACAAAATATCCATATAACCATTGCTCCGGGAAACGCTTTGTAAACATGCGCATACCGGCCGATTTTCCCATGTATTCGTGATTCCCCGGTATAGCATAAACTGATGTTTGAATTTTATTCAGAGAATACAGGAACGTATCTAATGGCGCCCATGCTTTTTCTTTTGAACCCTTCGAAGCCAGATCGCCCAAAAGAAATAAATTCTTTGGGTGCTGAAGTATTATATTTGAAAATAAACTATCCCTGGCTTCTTCATTGCGGTATGCTTTGCTAATGATTTTCTCTACCTGCATCGGTGCCTGGACATCACTTATAAAATAGATTCTTTGTTGATTTGTGACGACTTGTGAGAATCCGCTGGAAATTTTGATTAATAGGAAAACAAGGATAAAAAATACTGAATTATAATAGAATTGACAATTTTTATGTCGAGTATGGATCTTGAGAATTCCCGTTTGTTAATCATCAAAGTTTAAATATACAAATAAATAATAATGAGCAGGAAATATTTAATTCCCGAGCAAGCTCACTCATTAAGCCGGGTTTATTGTTTTTCCTGCTGCAGTTAAAACCTTCATAAAAGGCACATTTACATGATTAACCTGCTCATTTACGCATTTATGCTTGATATCGCTTGTATGCCGGGGTATCTTTGTAGAAATATTACTGCAATGTTAAGAAATTACAGAGTGCTCTGGATCTTTTTGGTCGTCATCATCATATCTTCATGTAAGAAAAATGAGTCAGTCCCCGGGACATCAACTGAGGACATGAAGAATTTGAAAATTTCTTCCGGTTTCAACTGGGAAACATCGCGTGATGTTACCTTCCAGATCTCCTCTGATCATGCGACCGTGATCAACATCACTTCTGTGACCGGTGATATACAGTATTACCGGGGGTTCTACAACGGGATTGACAATACTTTCCCTGTAAAGCTCAGTATCCCCGCCTTTATCGGTCAAGTAATGGTAAACGGCCTGCCTGTGACTATCACGGGTTCTGTGGTTCAGGTTAATTTGACTAATGCTTTAAAAAATGCTGCGGATGACCACCTGAAAGATATTCCGACCCAGGGTTTGATCGCTGCCTGGCATTTTGATGAAAATACGGGAACAACTGCCAGCGATGCAATAGGCGGTCATAATGGCGTTATCAGCGGTGCCACATGGGTAAATGGTATCAGGGGAAGCGCGCTTCAGTTCGATGGCAACAGCAACCAGGTTCAGATACCCAAAGCTGGTTTTAATCCGACGGGAAACAGTATCAGTTTCTCATTCTGGTTCAAGCTTAATACAATAGGTGATAATGGCAGCTTCATTTATCAGAATGTAAAATATAATGTAAGTATGGACGCCCAGGGGCGTGTCGGTTTTGCATTATATACACCAGTCTGGGCATCGGTTAATGCGGGATATACCAACCGGGTATTGGATACCGACTGGCATCATGTTGTTATGACCTATGATGGTTCTATTATGAAAATATTTTTAGATGGCTTGTTCAGGACATCTTTAGCCAATACCGGGAATCTTCAATCTTCGGCCTCGGATGTATATATTGGGAGACAGGGAACCATTACTCCTTTTAAAGGGATCATTGATGAGATGCTGATGTATGACCGGGCGCTGACAGATGCGGAAGTGCTTCAGATCTTCGGGTCCACCCCTGATCCTGGTACCGGGTCCGACAACCTGGTTTCATATTATAAACTTGATGAAAATACAGGAACGATAGCAAACGACAGTAAAGGGAGCAATCCCGGGACCATCAGCGGAGCTGCATGGGGGCAAGGTATTTCGGGCAGCTGCCTTGTATTTAACGGTACAACCGGAGCTGTAAAGGTTCCAAGCAAACTGAATTTGAATCCTGTTTACGGAATTACCATGATGGCCTGGGCCAAAACCGCGAATTACGCGACTACAAAAATATTCCAGAAAGGAGATTTCGATGGGCATGGACTTGGACTTGGGAACTGGGATGGCTGGGGTGCTCAGATCAGGCTTGTCGGTAATATTACGCAAGGAATGAGCTGGGGAGGAGGACTTCCTGTGTTGAACCAGTGGTATCACCTTGCCATGACCTATGATGGCCAACAGTTGAAGTTTTACGTGAACGGACAGCTCCGGAACAGTAAAGCTGTAACTGGTTTATTGTATGTGAACAGCCGGGATCTATCGATCGGCTCGGACGATGGCACTCAGAAATTTTTCAACGGATCCATCGATGAATGTAAGTTTTTCAACAGGGCTTTGGATCAGACTGAAATACAGGCAAATTTTTCACAAACCGGGAATGCACCTGACCAGGATGGCGATGGTGTCGCTGATGCAGATGATGCCTATCCGAAAGACCCGGCCAGGGCATTTAATAATTATTTTCCTGTGACAGGGTTTGGAACCCTAGCTTTCGAAGATCTGTGGCCGAATACGGGCGATTATGATTTCAATGACCTGGTGCTTGATTACAGCTTCAAAACAGTAACCAATGCAAATAATAAGGTAACGGAAATAGTGTCAACATTTGTTATCAGGGCCATTGGTGCCGGCTATCAGAACGGGTTTGGTTTCCAGTTACCGGGAACGATTGTAAACGGAGCAGATGTGGAAGTTTCCGGAATTAAACTGAAGGAAAATTTTATCAATTTGAACCCTAACGGAACGGAGGCTGGCCAGGCCAGGATCACGGTCGTCGTATTCGACAATGTTTTTAAGATCATGCCCTCACCCGGTGGTTTTGGAGTCAACACCGTGCCGGGAGCTACCTATGTGAAACCCGATACTACCGTCGTCACGCTTAGCTTTACACCCAATACCTATTCCATTACAGATGTCGGGATTGGTAATTTCAATCCTTTCATGTTTGTCAATCTCGACAGGGGGAAAGAAATACATCTGCCCAACTACCTCCCGACAAGCCTCGTCAACCAGGCTTATTTCAAGACAGGAGAGGATAATTCTGATCCGGCATCGGGTACTTACTATAAGACAAAAACAAACCTTCCCTGGGCGATCAATATTTCCTCGGGTCTTGATTATACTATTGAGTCGGCACAAATTACAAGTGCATATCTGAAATTTGCAACCTGGGCTCAATCGGCAGGCGTTCAGTATCCTGACTGGAACCTGAAGAACAGTGGTTACAGGAATGTGGCAAACATTTACCAGATACCTTAGGGGAACTGCCAGCCTCAGTTAATTCTTACCAGGCACCCCAGGGTGTAATCATGATAATGTGCGCAGGTTTTCAAGTTTTTTCTTTTCAAGAAAACTATGAATATCGCCAAGATGTTCTTTTACCCTTTTATTGCCGAATTCATACACTTTTGAAACGAGCCCGTCAAGGAAATCACGGTCGTGAGACACCAGTATCAGTGTGCCATCGTAATCCTTCAAAGCATTTTTCAGGATATCTTTTGTCCTCAGGTCAAGATGATTGGTAGGCTCATCCAGGATGAGCAGGTTAACCGGCTCAAGCAGCAGTTTGATCATGGCGAGCCGGGTTCGTTCCCCGCCCGAAAGGACTTTAACTTTCTTGTTCCAGTCGTCACCACCGAACATGAATGCACCCAGCAGATCCCTGACCTTGGTGCGGATGTCGCCCTTGGCTACATCGTCAATCGTTTCAAATACCGTTAACTCTTCGTTGAGCAATGAAGCTTCATTTTGTGCGAAATAACCGATCAGGGTATTGTGGCCGATAGTAAGATTGCCATCATGAGTGGTTTCGCCCATCAGGATCTTTACCAGGGTTGATTTCCCTTCCCCGTTTTTACCGACAAATGCAACGCGTTCTCCACGCTGAATGCTGAACGAGGCGTGTGAGAATACGTTATGATCACCATAGTTTTTAGAAACCCCTTCAAGTATCACCGGGTAGCTCCCCGAACGGGGCGAGGGCGGGAACCTCAGGCGAAGCGCGGAAGTGTCCTCTTCGTCTATTTCAATAGGGGTTATTTTCTCCAGCATTTTAACACGGGACTGAACCTGGTTGGTTTTTGAATAGGTCCCCCTGAACCTCTCGATAAAATCCTGGTTTTCGTTAATAAATTTCTGCTGCTCGTCATACTGCTTCTGTTGCTGCTGCCGCCTGTCTTTCCGCAGTACGAGGTAGGTTGAATAATTTACTTTGTAGTCATAGATGCGTCCCAGGGTCACTTCAATGGTCCGCGTGGTGATATTATCCACAAAGGCACGGTCGTGTGAGATAACGATCACGGCTTTGGCGCTGTTAATGAGGAAATCCTCGAACCACTGTATCGACTCTATATCCATATGGTTTGTAGGTTCGTCGAGCAGGATAAGGTCGGGTTTTTTCAGCAGGATTTTCGCTAGTTCGATACGCATGCGCCAGCCGCCGCTGAATTCACCTGTGGGCCGGTGAAAATCTTCACGCAGGAATCCCAGGCCAAGTAATATCTTTTCAACTTCGGCATCGTAGTTGGTCTCTCCATGGGAATAATATTTTTCGCTGAGTGCCGCAACCCTCTCTATCAGTTCATAATAGCCGGCCGACTCGTAATCGTCGCGGGTTGACAACTGTATGTTCAGTTCCTCAATTTCCTTTTCCATTTCTAGGATATGTGCAAATGCCTGGGCTGCTTCTTCGAAAACACTGCGGCTGTCGACTGTGAGCAGGTGTTGAGGCAGGTAAGCTATTACCGCATCCTTAGGCGCCGACACCTTACCCCGGGTTGGAGTTTTATTGCCGGCAATTATTTTGAGAAGCGTTGATTTGCCAGCGCCATTCTTTCCCATCAGCGCGATCCGGTCCTTATCGTTTATTGCAAAAGAGATATCTTTAAACAGCGTAGTCCCTCCAAACTCTATGGTAAGTCCATCAACTGAAATCATCCATTTATTTTTTGAGGCGCAAAGATACCTGAATTTATATCAGCGGAAACCGTTCATCCGCACCATGTTTTCATCCTGATCATCCTTAACCCCGATAAAAAACAAGCCTGACCGTCCGAATACATGTCATTTACAAAGATTCTGAAGACAATTACTTATTTCAGCTGGCAAATTGGGCTTTTTGGGATTACCTTTGATAAAAAAAAGAAATGGGCACTCTGTCACTTTTCAGAAATAGATTTCAACAATTAAATTTTGTATTAAGTATTGGTATTATAATGTTTGCTATTGCGGGCTGCCATAAAAATTCCGACTCTCCGCAGAACGGAGTTGTTCCGATAAGCCAGCTTAAGTTTCCATCAACGTTCAACTGGGAGGCTTCGAAAACGATAAACCTTTCGGCAGGGATAACAATGCTCCCAACTCAAATAGGAAATCTTTGCAGGATCTCGGTTTTTAACGGAGATCCCTCAAAAGGAGGTAAACTCCTGGTAACAGGCTCGGCAGGCTACGGATCGCCTTTTGACCTGAGAGGGCAGGACGGAGTTGCATTTGACTTTACAGATAGCGTGAAGGTCGCAGACCAGGTTACTTATAATTTCACACAAACATCTTTAAAAAGTATTGTAACTGCCACAGACGATCCTGATTGCAGTGGTGCTACAACTGCGAAAACACTTTCGGGCAACCAGACTGTGAATCTGAATAACGGTACGCTTTATTATGTGACCGGTAGTTTTACCGGAACAATAAACTTCGGTGGTAGTGGCGCCTCCATTAACGTATGCGGCACCCTGCATCCTGCGGCCATTAATAACATGAACACAAACTGCATGATCACCGTAACGCAAGGCGGATCGTTTATTTACGACGGGACTCTTACTGTGGGCGACGGATCCCGCATTACTTCTTACAGCAACTCCCATGTGCAGCTTGGGGGTTTGATTATGACCGGAACAACAGCCAGGTTAAGAAACTACTGTAACGACTGGGTTATTGGTTCAGCGTTTTCACCTAACGGGTTTATTGAAAATTACGGCTCGCTTGTCTTGAACAGTGACCTTAATATTAATATAAACTCAGGGACCTTCGTGACATCAGCATCCATCACAATTAAAGGAAATCTGAATATTAACTCCGTTGTAACAAACAACGGCCCGATCGAGGTTCTGGGAACCCTTAACCTGAATAACGCGACTTTCTATAACAATTGTAAGGTGCTTATTCACCAGGATGTTAACCTGAACAGCGGCAACCTGACCATGAACGGAGCCTTCCTGAAAGAGTTCGGGGATCTGCAGGTCAACCCGGGAGTTACGCTCCTGATGAAAAATAATTCAATGATATCAACAGCAACTTATAAACAAAGCACCGATATCCAGGGCACGGGAGGAAGGAGCGAAATAAAGATATCCGGATCTGGCCAGATCATTGGCACGAACAAGATAAACGGATCCATTGAAACCATAACTCCAACAGGTACGCTGATAACCGGGGGCAGTTCGAATTGTATCAATGGCGCCACACTGACATCGATTGCCAATGCAAAAAATGTCCTCCAGGTCTCAACCTGCAATACTGAAGGGGTCGGAGGAACTCCTCCTCCTACCGATACCGATGGAGACGGGATCGCTAACGGCCTGGATCAATATCCATCTGACCCAACCCGTGCATTCGACAATTATTACCCCTCGCAGACAACTTATGGAACCTTGGTTTTCGAAGATTTATGGCCGGCCATGGGAGATTACGATTTAAATGACCTGGTGCTGGATTACCGCGTGCAAACAGTGACTAACGCTTTGAATAATGTTGTTGATATAAAGATTAACTATTATGTTCGTGCTGCAGGCGCAGGTTACAGTAACGGATTCGGATTCCAGCTTGACGGAGTACTCCCAGGGCAGATCGCATCAGTTACAGGATATTCTCTTAAGAATTCATATATTTCGTTGGCAGGCAGCGGAGTTGAAAATGGGCAGCAACAGGCTGTAGTCATAGTATTCGATGATTTCAACAATGTTATCCACAGGAATGGTTCAGGGACTTTTTTCAATACTGTACCAGGTGAACCTAAAGGAACTGCCGATACTGTAAAGATCAATATCCACCTCATCACTCCCCTTTCTCAAACCATCGTGGGTACTCCGCCATACAACCCGTTCTTAATTAAAAATAAAGACAGAAGTATTGAGATCCATCTTGCCGATAAACCCCCAACTTCCCTTGCAAACACAGCACTTTTTGGTACTTCGGCAGATAACTCCAATATTGATGCAGGACGCTATTATAAAACTTCCAATAATCTTCCATGGGGACTTAACCTGCCGGTAGCTTTCGATTATGTTACGGAAACAACACCAATCAATGCGGGGTATTTGTTTTTCGTAAACTGGGCTCAATCGGGAGGTGTGAGCTACCCGGACTGGTATACCAGTAAAGCCGGTTACCGTAATACGAATTACATTTACCAGGGTAAATAGGACTGGTTGAAGGAAAACGATTAATGTCATACCGGTGAATCAATAATGGGTTCCTGATTATATTAATTTGAATATCATGTATCAATTTCTGGATCCTCCTGAATTGAGAAAAGAAAAGAGGCTCATCTGGGCAGCTACTCGTTCTGTGTTGGAGAACGTAGGTTTTGTAAATAAAAGAAGTGGAAAAAAGAGTAAGAGTAACTGGGATTTTTTTGTACGCCTTCTGAAAATTTTCGCTTTTCTTCTTAAAATCACCGGGTACTATAAGAAAGGATACGGAAATGCAAAAAAGATCAGGGTAAACGAGCTCTCTCTGAAATTCCCGAACCTTCCCCCTGCTTTCAATGGATTCAGGATACTGCATCTGTCCGATCTTCATATCGACAGCATCCCCGGGTATATTTCGATCCTTATTGATAAAATTAAGGATTTGAAATTCGATATTTGTTTACTGACAGGAGATTACCGCAGGGATATCTCAGGAAGTTTCAGCCAAATACTCATACCTGTCAAGATCTTATCGAAATACATCCAGGCCCCATATGGCACTTTTGCTGTTTTAGGAAACCATGACACCTACCTGATGGCTCAATATGAAAAGGATTCCGGAATGGAATTATTAATCAACGAATCGGTTGAAGTGATTAAAGATGGACAAAAAATACTAATCACAGGAACTGATGATCCATTCAATTTTTTCACCGAACCCGCTATTCTTTGCTTTGAGACCAGGGGTTATAGTTTCAAAATAGCCATGGTCCATACTTCCGAACTGGCCCGGACTGCATCAGAAAACAAATACGATCTGTATCTATGCGGGCATACCCATGGTGGCCAGATTTGTTTAAAAGAAGGTTTCCCCCTGATCAGTCATCAGTTTGAAGGCAAACAATTCAACAGGGGTTTCTGGAAAATCGGAAATATGACCGGTTATACTTCAATAGGTGCGGGGGTCAGTGGGTTACCGGTCAGGTATAACTGTAAAGCTGAAGTGACAATTTTAAATCTTTCATCCTAAAATCATTTATCATGTCAGAAATAACACCAGGCGTAGGCTCAAGAGTAAAGCACCCTCAATTTGGAAAAGGTGTGATCATCCAGATAAGATCGGATGCATATGAGATTTCATTCATTGAGATCGGTATACGGATAATCAACAGGAGTTTTGAAGGACTTGAGATCATTGAAGCGGTTGAAACGGCCTCTGACCTTACCACGTATGAAAAATTGGAGAAAAGCCTTATCAGGGTATTAAGACAATTCAGCGATGTGCAGGAGACTGTTCATTTGGGAGGGAAATGGTCAGGCGGAAAGCTTGTTATGTTCCCTGGCGACAAGACCCTGAAAGAGAAGGAAGTCCCGATTGAAATGTTTTTCCACAAAATTGTCATGGTACGCGACCGGTTGCGTGTTTTAGAGCAAAAGATAAATACCAGCGCTCTTACTGATGAAGAAAAAGTGGAACTGCAGCAATACATCACGAGGGTCTACGGAAGCCTCACAACGTTTAATGTGCTTTTTAAGAACAAGGAAGACCAGTTCGTCGGGGATAAAGGGGCCTGAGAATATTTCAGGTAGTCAAATTCATCTCATAAACTATTTCCCAGGCATTGCGGTTATAGTAAAAATCGGACGGCCTGACTATCTTTCCGTCGCATAAATGCCTGAATTCATGAGGTTCATGATGACTATTCCTTTTCCAGCCGCAGGTCCTCGCGTACGCTTTTAGAACCAGCTCGGAGCAATAACAAGAATCGTCGGAGTTATTGAAATCAAAGCTGTAAGGAACACCCACTGATTCAGAAGCATGTATGCAGGCTTTTTCCATCTCGGTGATCCCGCAGAATCTTGGTTTAAGAACAACAAAATCATCAGTTTTCAGAACGTGATCTTTAAGTTCATTGATGATAACCCCTTTAGTTGTTGCCTGGATGACTTTACCCCAGGGCATGATCATGGCTGTATGAGTCCAGTAACCGTAAATGAAGTAGTTAGAGATCTGGAATTCCTTGCGTGATAAAACGATCATGCCTGGTCTCATAACTTTACTGATACTTTCCAGATCAATATCGGAACATTGGAATTTACGTCCAAACCGCCAGGTCAGGTATTTTGAGAACCTGATCAAAGGCGTAAAGTAATACAGGAATTTTGGACTCCAGGCAATCATGCTTGACACTAAAAGAAACGTGTCAGTAAAGGTACTAAAAATCTGTCAATCAGGCGTTGTATAAATACATATTAAGGAGAAATTTACCTGTTAATAAAATCAATCACAGCCTGAAACGGATCACAAAATTTGACTGAAGCGTCCTTGTCCTTAACGAAAAGCAATACCATCACTTTACAGATGTTACTATTTTATACCCCATCCTGTCAATATGAAACCAGTTTTCGCTTGTCCATGCGGAATGTTTACCAATTATTAATGTTTTACAATCAGCACTAACCTCAGCAACACCATTCTTAAAAGGCCAGGCACAATCGAATTGTGGCTTTATCACAATTTCTCCTGTCATTGAATCGGCATACCCGATCTTACCGTTTACCCTTATCCTGAAAAGTCCGTCAGATATATAATCCGGCCCATTATCATATGGAAAGACTTCATATAAAACTTGTTCCTGCCGGTTGATAGCAACAAAACCTATTTCAGGATTGACTACAATCGCATAAATCCTGAATGTATCGGTAAAAACCATTGGGTACTTTCCAGGAGAGATAAGCACTTCCCCCATTTGATTCTTATAACCATATCCGCCATTGATAGTGTCGGAGAATGAAAGCAGGTAGCCGTTGGTCTTTATTGTTTGACCGAGGGTTACAAATCCGCTTACAAACAGCAAAAGGAATAGAAGATTGATTTTTTGTTGTTGTGTCATACCATGGCGGATGTAATCAACACATTTCAATTTATTTTATTTTTCTTCGGGCGGACATGACGAACAGGAAATAATCTGAAATTCCGTTCTCCTGTTTTCCTGGTGCTGAGCTTCGGTACAATTCACTCCATTTGAACAACCGTTGACAAGCCTGGTTTCGCCATATCCTACCGCAGTAATCCTGCTTTTTGATATTCCTTTACCGAGTATATATTTCACTGCCGCATCGGCCCTGCATTGCGATAATTTCTGATTATAGGCATCACTTCCCCTGCTGTCGGTATGCGAGGATAATTCTATTTTCATGTCGGGAAAATCATTCATCAGTTTGACCAGCCTGTCCAGTTCCTTTGCCGCCATCGGTTTGATGTCGCATTTATCATAATCATAAAAGATTTTTTTCAATCTGATCACTCTCCCCGGTTCAGGTTGTTGCATGTTAAGTTTTATCTTTACATACAAATCCTTACTCCGGTCCAATCCTTTGGTTGTTGCGGTAATTTCTTCACTGCTAAGCCATCCCTGCAATTCACCATTGACCTTGAAATCACTGGCCTGTTCAAGCTGGAAGAAGAACTTTCCATCAGCAGCCGTGATTTTCGAACTTGTTTTATTCAGAACCGTGTTCTCGCAGGTAACTTTTACCCCGGCAACAGGCTTATCGGTCAGGGCATTCGTAACAATACCCGATAAGGTAAATCTCGGATCATTGTGTAGGATGGTTTTTTCTATTAACTCTTTTGAAAATTCATCTTTCACTATGGTTGCGATGGTCGTGGTAACTTCATTTAATATACCCTGAACACGATAGTTGTCGGCCGGCAGCTCTTCTACCATCAATATACCGTTTGGATCGGTCATCCCCTGGAAAACAATATTGTTTTTATCATCCTTTATTGTTACTGTGACATAGGGCAGGGGAGTGGACGTGTATTTATCCAAAACGTTAATCTTAACCAAATGTTTCAGTGCCGGTTTCGGTATTTCCTTTCTTGAAAAGTAAGCGATATCATCCGTTTCCGGTGTCCCAAACCTGTTTGTAGAAATAAAACCGCTTTCCAGGTTATTGTTTGTTACCAGTGAAAAATCATCATAACTGGAATTGATAGGAGCTTTCAGGTTTAAAGGAACTGAAAAAGCACTGCCATCATATTTTGACACGAATAGATCCAGGCCTCCAAGGCCCGGAAGGACGTTGGAGGAAAAATACATGTTTCCGGCGGCGTCAAATGACGGAAAAATTTCATTTCCCGAAGTGTTCAATACGGCAATATTGACAGGTTCGGACCACGCACTATCAGGCAGCCTTAAGCAGTAATACAGGTCCATCCCGCCTTTTCCTCCTGGTTTATCTGAAGAAAACACCAGGGTTTTCCCATCATTGCTTAAGGTTGGGTGGGCAACATTATAACTGATATTATTAAATTTGAACAGCTCTGCCGGTTGCCATTTTCCCTCCCTGAGCATTGCCGCTGAAATTTGCAGCTTGCTAGTATTAACATCCTGTTCCTGTATGGATTTTTTATTAATTGTTGTATAGTACAATGTTGTTCCATTACCTGATATCGTTGCCGGGCCATCATTGTATTTCGACATGATCTCAGTCGCAACAGCTGCCAGTGTTGTGCAATTGAAATCGGTCACAAACAGTTTAAAATTTCCTCTTCCTGTCCATTCATTTTTTGCTCCGGCCAGGTTTTCAGCAGTAACCATAAGGCCTCCCTGGTAATAGACCGGGGAGAAAACGCTCTGGACATATTGCCCTGTTTTGTTGATGACATTGTAATTGTCTTTACCTGACATCAGTTCATCATACATATCGATTGATCTGATCAGGTTCTGAGCTTTTTCCCCGTTGTTTTTTTGCTGGTATTGGAGAGCGTAAGCCTTTGCATCAATAATATTCCCGCTGATCCTTAACAATTGAACCAGGTCATACCAGTCGTCAGGAACTGCCTGCTTCAGCTTTACCAGTGACTGGTAGGTCTCGATCGAACCCGTAATATTATTGGTGTACCTGTATGATAATGCAAGGTTCCTGCGTGCATCATAATCTTCAGGAGATTTTTCCAGGTATTGTTTGTACAATGGTATTGCCTCACTGTATTCATACAATTTAAACTTCTTGTCGGCCTGTGATTTCTGTGCAAACAAAGTAATGCCATACAGGCAAAAGATGATCAGAATCAATTTTTTCATCGCTGTAATTTTTAAAAATACCGGGGATTTTGTTTTCTGTCAGGGTTCCCTTTTTTGCCGAATTCAAATCCCAGATAAACTTCGTGAGTACCGGAATTGTAAGGACTCAGCCCTGAAATCGTCATGTCATAAGAATATCCCAGGTAAAAGTTTCCGATTTTTCCTTTTACCATAAAGTTGAGAGCATCGGAAGTCCGGTATGAAACCCCAATGCCGACCATTCCTTTGAACCAGGCATCCAAAGCAATATCTGCCTCAAAAGGTGCAGCAGATACATATTTGCACAAAAGGGCTGGCCGGAGTTCAAAATCTTTGTTAAGAACTACCCTGTAACCTCCATACAGGAATAAGTGGGGTTTGATGATCTTGGACTGAGGAGATACACTTTCAAACGATATCACCTGGGGAACACAAAAGCCGATATAGTATTTAGGGGTGTGAAACAGCAATCCGAATCCAACATAAGGTATGACAACACTTGAGTTTGTATTATACAAAGGATCGGTGAGATCCACGTTTGACAGCTTTGAATAATCAGACTTCAAAAATTGTACTCCAATCTTGATCCCGGCGCTCAAAAGACCATTTGCACCCAGGCGCAGGTGGGATGCTATGCTCAGGTCGGCAGAAGTGCTTTGCGTAATTCCAATCCAATCGCTGACCACAGTAAGTCCTAATGCAAGCCGTTGTTTAATGATTTTGCTTTCCGCATTAAAGAAGAGTGTGGAAGGAGAACCGGTATACCCCACCCATTGTTTCCTGTACCTTAGACTCAGACTTGCATCGTCGTTTGCACCGGCGTAAGCCGGGTTTATCTCCAGGTTGCTGTTGAACTGGTTTTGTGTATACTGAGGTTCCTGCTGGGCTTTTGCAACAAGTGCAGAGCACATCATTGCAAGTATTATGATTTTTTTCATTTTTCAGAGTTTAAACTTTAATACCTGACGTCGACATACATGCTTTTTTTATCCCCGTTCGGAAGTTCCAGCAGGACGAAATAAGTTCCCTGCACCAGCTTCTGTCCGCTGTTGTTGACACCTTTCCAGTCGTTTTTGTAATCGCCGTTCTGGTAGACAACATTTCCCCAGCGGTTAAACACTTTGATGGAAATAAAACTGCAGCATGCAGAATTCAGAATTTCAAATGCGTCGTTTTTACCATCCTCATTTGGTGTGATACCAGTGGGGATTTTCATATGGTCAAACGAACAACAGCTTGTATCAGAGCCTCCGCATTTGATCATGGGAAGGCAGATACCCCCGAGTGAGTCAGTACAGCATTCTGTCGCACCCTGGCCGGTTGCAGTGTCATAGATCCCGTTGTGCGCGGTTAGATACATGCAGAATCTGTCAAGGCCCGGACTTGTTGAATCGATAGAAACCGTAAATGGCCCTCCTGTTGCTCCGGGGGGAATAGGCGGATGAGGCTGGGTGTAGTTTGAATCGAGGACCACGCTGGGATCTGTTGTTCTGTAATCAACCTGGTACACAGTAAAAGGGGAATTATTCTTTACAGAAAACGTGTATTTAACTTTATTTCCTGAACAATAGAGTGAGTCATTGACAATATTGGTGCAGCTGGGTGTTACCATCTGGCAGGAATCGAACTTCAGCGTATCGGTGCATAAGGGATTACCCTTTGTATCTGTACTCTTGATCACTACCATATGAGGGGCAGACGATGTGCCTGTCAGGCAGAAGGAAGCGAAATTGGTGTATGTGCCCGGCGGGATGCCGCCTGCCGGCGCTTTGATCTTAATATGGCTGCTGCCAACCGGAGGGATGATATTCCATCCGGTGAAGATTGCGAACTGGGTTCCGCCTGTACCTGTAAACTCAAGATATTCGATGTTGGCATTATGATAATTGCTTGTGAGCGTAAGGTTGTAGCAGCATTTTACAGGATCATTTTTAGTCGCTGTAAAAGATATTCCATCGCAGGGATCACAATGAGGTATGTCAACACAGTACGGAATGCTGTCCATGCAGCACCAGCTTGGGAACGGACCGGAAGGACCTGGTTTTGTATACTGATCGCATGCTGCAAAGAAGAAACATGCATGAGTCGCATTATTAGAAATTATCAGGGCGGTTTCAATTAATGCAGAGGTTTGGCCCGGTAAAAGATCAGGTATTCCTATAAATTTGGGAGACGGGCTTACACCGGGAGTTTGAGAATACAAGGTTAACCCACGCACAGTAAAGCTTGAATTGTTCCTTACCCTGAATTTCATTTTAACAGCACCTGTATCACATTCTGATTTCATATCAAGGATGGCGACGCAGCTGGTGTCGACCGGGATACTGCAACCCTGGTTGGTAAGCGTCTTCCTGCATACGGTATCGAATTTTGGCGGATTGCCGATGAAGTCAACCTTGATGTGATTCACACCGCTGCCTGCGAAACAAATCTCACCGAGAGTCTGAAATCCGGCTGAGTCGAGAGGGACGCCGTTATAAGAAGGTGTTTTAGTAAATACGACCTGGTTGGGCGATTGATACGTGATAGTGCTCCATGTATTATTGGAAGAAACATTAGCAAGGGTCAGATTATCGGAAGTAACGGATATCCCGGTGAAATAATCATCCCTGTATGTGTTCGATATTTCAAGCAGGTAGCAACATTCACCCGTTGGCAGTCTGGTTATTCTTGAATCTGTTTTGCTGCAAATATCAGTATGACAGTCAACAGAGATCGCATCCAGGAAATTCCCACCTGCCGACGTGCCTCCTACCGGCAGGGAAATAAAACTCAATACAAAATTGGAACCGGAATTTGGAAATGTGTATGTAACAGTGTGCATAGTCCATGCTGTAATACTGGCCGTGTCTGTTTCTAAAACTACAGCTGTTCCACTTCCAATAGGAGCCGGTTCAATTGAGACACTCATCCTATTGGTAAAGCCTGCCCGTCCCCGGTGAGCGTAGGAGATGGCAACCGTACTTCCTGGTGTAGCTGTAAAAGTTTGATAAAGTGTTCCCACCATATTGGCATTTAATTCAATGAATTGATTGCCCGAATAGGATGGTACACTTTGGAAGCCGTCACCCCAGACTTCAATCATGTGGTCTGTTGCCGTGGTTTTCCAGCATGGAACGGAGTCCTGTGTAATAATAATCTGACTGCCGGGTGGGACAAGCTGTACATCTTCAAAATCGGAATTGCATAAGTGATTACAAGTATCATTAACTACTGTAATACAAACCGGATTGGTTTCAACCGGGTTGATAGTGTAACCAGGTGTTTTCGATCTTGCAATAAATCCGGCGGTATTGCAATCTGTCAATCCATCAGCAGTACCTGTGGGAATTTTTGTTTGAAAAGTAAATGTGTATGATGCCCCCGGTGCTAAGGTGTAAGGTATGTTAAAATCAAATTTTACTCCGCCTGCAAAAACAGCGCCACCCCAGGCGCCTGCGGTACAGGGTGTTCCTGTTGCCGGCCATCCGGTACAGATATTGTGAGTGGCAGTATATGATGCTGTATAAATATTTACGGGAGCTGCGAGCATCTGCATGTTGAATTGACAGTTTAAAAGTGTTGAAGCAGGACTGCCCAAAATCGTAAGGTTCCCCGTTGCAGGAATTCTGTCTATTACGACCAGACTGTCTACCGCAACTGTCCCGGTATTGCGGACAGTAATTTCATAAAATACAGTGGTATTAGGTTTCCCGCTGCCACTATTACCGAAACTGCTGTTCAGGCTACCTTTGACTTTCTTTTCAACCCCGATTGCTGCAAAGGCGCAAATTGTGAAAGAGGTGTAGCAAACATTTTGAGGATTGCCTGTATTCCCTCCTGAAACATTAGACCAGAAGCCATTGCTGCCTCCAACAGCTCCACTTTGAACTAAAGCTTTCAGACAGATCTTATATGTACCTGCCCCGGAAGGTATGCCGGGTAAATTAAATTTAAGATTCGTCGAAGCGATGATTGCCGGATCCGTTGAAAACCCGGTGAATACGATACTTGATGTAATAGCCTGCAGCCACGCAGGGAATTGAATGTTGAAAACACTTCCCGTCAAGGCAGCGTCACCATCGTTTTTAAATTCATAACACAAACTGATTGTGTCTCCCAGGTTTTTGCATCCCGGTATGAATTGATTTTGCATACATCCCAAATGAGGTTGAGGATTATAAGTGATCACCCGGGTTAGAGTTCCGCCATTTCCACAAGGAACACAACCTCCCGCAGGTCCACCACCGGGTGCACATTCAAAGGCAATTGACAAACTGTCTTTATAAGGTGGATTGCCTGCCGCACCATTGCATGAAGAGCTTAAGTCATAGGATAATGTCAGACTAACCGACTGACCAGGCAATAAGTTAGTTACTTTATGATCAAACTTAATTGTATTTGTTGCAGGCGCATTCGAATTCCCTGCATTGTTGCCGGTTAAATTGAAAATTGCCGTTGGAGTAGAGGAGCAGTCATAGTATTGAACAGAACCATTTAGCAAGGCCTGTGATGTGTTTTGAAATACTGAACCGGAAGGAGTTGGATCGGTGGAACTTTTTAAATGCACAAGGGGCAAGAAGTTAGTAGCTGTTAAAGTCACGGCTGTATTGCCGGTATTATTAATAGTATAAGTAAAGGACGATGCTGTTGACAACATATTAGGCACAGAGATACTTGAAGTGGCGACAGGAACTGCAGGTATAACAAAAGATGCAGGCACGGGCCCGAAAATGATACTGTTTGCCACATTACAATTTTTCCCTTTCAAAGTGATATTGCTTATCAGTGTTTGTCCCCGCCCTGTATTGCAGGAATCAAGTTTTACGACATAGAAAAAAGCATCGTTGGCATTGGAAGTAAAAGCCGGTACGTTTGGTGTAATCACGTTTCCTGCAATTGTGTAAGTATAATTGCCGCCATAGACCGATGTGATAAGGCCCAGGGATGGTGAGAGAGCAATATCAAAATGCGGATCTCTGATATAGAAGCAATCAGGATTATTAAACCATACCCTGAAAGTCACTTCCGCAGTCATAAGGTTGAATGAGAAAAAACTATGGGTAAGAGAAACCTGGTTATTCAGGATCCCATTTGCCGTGCAATTTGCGTTCAGAGTTGTCCCCTTATTATCGGTAAGCACACCGGCAAATGATGCCTGTTTTAAAACACCTGTGCATGAATCGGGGCAGTTAAACCTGAAACAAACATTAAAGCTTATCGCTCCGGTGTTTGTGCAGGCCGATAAATTGCTCATGGCAATGGTGAGTTGTGATCCGCTGTTTGTCACTATCATGCAAGATGGTAATGCCGAGGAACAGCCGGGATCATAATTTACCAGAGAACCATTGTAATTTATCTTAACGGTAGCGCCGGTTGTAGATGGTGTCCAATTAAACGATATATTTACTGGGAATGATGTCCCCAGGTTGTGTGCCGCAGGAAAAGAAGGTTCTGTAATTGTAAATCCATTTACCTGTGCCTGGCTATAGCAGGCAGTAAATAATATAATAACGAGAATAAGTAAATTTTTCATAGTTTTCAATTTTTGATGATTTTGAAAGTTTTAAGCTCTGTGCCGTTATCACTGACTTTCAAAAAATAAAGGCCCGGGGTATTATTCCACATCGGAATGGTTGTTTGAATACAGTTTAATTTCTGATCACTGATTGATAACTCAGTTTTTCGGGAACCTATGCAAAAACCAACGAAATCGTTAATAAGGTTCCAAGAATTGTAAATAAAATTTTCATAATTTTCTCAAATAAAATTTAATTTCATTTAACCAGTTCTCCATTCCTTATTCTGATTGCGCTTTTATTCTTCAGGTTTTTCAGTGCGATTCTTAATTTTTCTATTTTTTGAGCAGAAACATTCGGATCTTTTTCCAGGTCTTCGATTGCTTCCTCAATGGAATTGTATTCTTTTACATTGGCATCATCGGCATTCTTCTTTATAATTAAAAGAGGTAATGGATCAGACTGCTTTTTTATGAAAAAACGCTTAAACCTTTCTAATTTTTTCAATTTGTTTTATT
>JAPLDN010000083.1 GCA_026391755.1 Bacteroidota bacterium | reverse complement strand
ATAGATAAGCATTCCGATCAGGTCAAAGGGAGAGATGAGGCCGTGCCATAAACCGCCCCAGAAACCGTAGGTATGTCCCTGAAGGCAGTGGGTAACGATCTCGCGATGTGCACATCCGGTAAATAGGAGGAGGGCCATGATTGAAAAACCCAGCAGTCCGAAGAAAATTTTTGTTTTCATAAATTACTGTTTTGAAATGATGTTTATATCGGTACATTCAAGATGTTTTTTTTCATATCCCCTTAGGGCGACATTGATCATGGCCTTACCAACCCTGACCGTATCTGTGGCAAATTTCGGCATTGCCCTGATCACAGGGAACAACGGCCTAAGCACGATGTAGAGCGTATTATAGAGTTTAGTAGCGGATTTGATACCTTTTAATGGTTCGATAAACCCGGGCCTGAACATGTAAGCTGACCTGAATGGCAATGCAAGCAGAGCATTTTCGGTCCGGCCTTTAACCCTGGCCCACATGACCCTCCCTTTTTCTGAAGAATCGGTTCCTGCACCTGATACATAGCAAAATGCAGAACCGGGGTTTTGTGAAATGAATGTTTTTGCAAAAGTCAGGGTCAGATTATAAGTCAGTTTAGTATATTCCTCTTCCTTCATCCCTGCAGATGAAACACCCAGGCAAAAGAAACAGGAATCGTATCCTTTCATTTCGGATGCTACAGGCGCCAGGTTGAAAAAATCCCCGTGCAGGACTTCTTTCAGTTTAGGGTGCTGCAGGCCCAAAGATTTGCGGTTTATCACCAGTACTGATTCAACATCAGGGCTGTCGAGACATTCGAGAAGGACACCTTTGCCAACCATCCCGGTTGTTCCCGTTATTATTGGTTTTATTTTCATATCAGTAATCTTTTTTTAATGTTTTTTTTGGAAAACTGTATCCAAAGCTCATCCCGGAAAAGTAATAAATTTCCTGAAAATTCGTGAAAACAAAACCGAGGACAAGAATAGGGAGTTTCATGAGAGTTATAATCTGCGCTGCTATTGATGAATGATGAGTACCTTTTGAGAATAAACCCTTCCTCCTGCGACAACCATTATCTCATAAACCCCGTTTGAGAGGAAACTAAGGTTAATGCCCGGTTCCTCTTTTTTTATTCCATATTTACTGAGGATCACCTCCCCGAGAGAATTGTATACAATCAGGCTGTTTATCTCAATTCGTGGCTGGGTGTTGAATTCAAAACGCAAATCCCCGCTGGAAGGGTTAGGGATTATCTTTAACGGATTGGTCAGGGCAGTTTCCTCCATGCCACCTTTAAACGCGATACAACCAGTATCGTAATCAAGCGTTATATTGTAAGAAGAGGGATGAAAATTACTTTCAATTCCCGCAATGGTCGTCGCCAGGTCAACAGTGACCATTGTCGCCTGTGCAGGTGTGTTCAGGTATGAGTTAGATTCAACGCAATAACTGCTGTTTCCCGAAGCGTTCATTTTGATTATCCCGATCTGGGGGTTATAAGTCACGCTCATTCTTACACCGATAATCGGTCCGTTCCCTGCGACGATTATGCCGCCGTCATATGTCTGCAATGCGATACTTGGTATTATCCAGGCGGTTTTTGCCCAAATTGGTTCAGCGTTTGAATCAACTTTTACCAGGGAGGCCATCGGGCCGAACATCTCAGCCGAATTCATAAGGAGATATCCCCCGCCGGCGGTCTCACACATTTTTCCGCCAGGCCTGGAATATACATAAGACCCTTCATGCCCAACATCCTTTGACCATAAAATATTACCTGATGTATCGGTTTTCATCAGGGCCATTGCACTGGTAAAGTCAGTAAAATAGCATAAGATCCCGTCGGGCAGCACTTTCAGGTCATTACCTGTTGACAGATAGTTACCTGAGTTGGATTGTTTTTTGGACCATACAATTTCACCTAAAGAGCTTATTTTCATCAGAAGCAGGCTGCTTGAATATCCCGTACCATTTCCGACAGAGCCTGTCAGAATATAATTGCCGCCAGGGAGTTCAGCAGCAGCGAAAGCCGTATTATTGTATTTTCCGGAAGAAAATCCTTTACACCAGCTTAAATTTCCCAGGGAATCCAGTTTCAGGATGAAAGACTTGGGATCGGGAGGAGAGCTATCCTCAAAAAAGCCCCCGCTGATAAACCCCTTGTCGCTGGTTTGGCGGATAAAAAACGCCGAAGCAGCCTGTCCCATATTAATTAGTTTAGACCAGACTGTATCACCTTCCTGGTTAATTTTAATGAACAGCAATTCCGATTGAGTACTGTTATAATTAGTGATATTGCCGGCCAGGATGAAATGTGCATCATTCGTTGGTGTTAAACAGTAAATGTTTCCCGTCGTATCACTATAATTCCTGCCCCAGATAATATTTCCCAGGGGATCCATTTTTATAACTGAAGGCCGGTGGTCTTTATACCCTCCAAGAAGGTAATTGCCATCCGGGGTTTTTATCGCGCCGTAAACCTGGGCTGACCTGTCGGGTAAGGGATCGTAAAATACCCTTGTAAATTCTGACTGCTGGGCGGCAACAGGTAACAGGCCATCCAGGTACAAAATACCTGTAATTATAGCAGTAACCAGGTACAGCTTTTTCATCCCGGTTCAATTGAATACACTGTAAATTTACAGAAAAAAACTAGAATGAGCCCTTCAGCCTTACAAAGACCGAAGTCTGGCAGGAACTCATCAGGGCCGGGTCATAGGTCTGGAAAGACTGTGCAATCAACGAAAGGTCGAGGTTGTTCATGAGGGAAAAGGTAAAGGTGGGGAGGATAAAGTACATTTTATTGGTTGGATTGTAAATGCCTGCCAGGGCTATGCTGATCAGGGGCGTGACAGGGTAGGAGATGTTTGCAAATATCGAAAAACCGGTCAGGAAAGGATTCTTCGCATTCAGGAGTGCGGGGTTGAACTGGTTGATCAGGACATTGGCCGAATTTGTATGGTTGGAGTTATAGAATCCTTCAAACTGCAGGAAG
>JAPLDN010000243.1 GCA_026391755.1 Bacteroidota bacterium | reverse complement strand
TAGCAGTAACATCCTCCATCCTCACTAAAATGGTGGCGGTAAGGCCTGGATTTGGGAGTTCTTCTTCCCTTGAGCGGGCCCAGAAACCTTGGGTCAGGTAATCATGTTCAAGACTGCTTTGCTTTTGTATGGATGAGAAACCGCAATGATGATTGGTAAGCAGCAATCCTGTTTCCGAAACCAGTACACCGGTGCATCCGCTGCCAAACTGAACAACAGCATCTTTTAATGAAGCATTTGTAATGCTGTAGATGTCATCGGCCCCCAGTTTAAGTCCCAATTTCTGCATTTCGGCTATCCTCTGCCCCAGGAACAGAGGGGGCCACATGCCTTCCTCAGCTGCCAGAAATAAAGGTGTAAAAGTCAGGAGGACCAGGGTTGTGATTATAATTTTTTTCATATGCCGTTTATTTGCTGTTCTGAAAGCTGAACCTTAGGTAGCAGATCTTTTTCCCCATTCCAAGCCACCTGTTTTCGTAATATGTCTGGTAGTTCACAACATCTTCACTTGTTCCCGAATGGTAAAGGTCATCGGTCTTATATCCCAGGCGGAACCCGTTTTCACTAATAATCCGTAAGGTAAAATCATAATATTCACTGCTGTCGGTTTTCAGATAAATGACTCCGCCTGGCTTCAATATTTTTTGAAATTTTGCAAGGAACCGGGTTGAAGTTAAACGCTGCCTTTCCTTGTTGGGTTGGGGGTCGGGAAAAGTGATCCATATTTCTGAAACTTCCCCCCCTGAAAAGAAATATTCAATATAATCGATCAGGCTTCGTATAAAGGCGACATTACTAAGGCTCTCATCCTTTACAGTCCTGCAACCTCTCCACAGGCGGGCACCCTTGATATCCATGCCGATGAAATTCTTATCGGGATATGCTTTTGCCAGCCCAACCGTGTATTCCCCTTTTCCGCAACCCAGTTCAAGGACAATAGGATTGGAATTCCCGAAGAACTTTTCATTCCAGTGTCCATGTAACGGAAAAGGATTGTTGAGTTCGTGATACCTGCACTGAAAAAGAAATGGGAAAGTCAGATTTTCTTTGAAATGGACCAGCTTCTTTTTCGACACGTACTGAAACTATTTGGCGAGCAGCCAGGCACCTGAAAATCCTTTGGACCTGGCGTCACTGAGAAGGCTTTCAGCTTCTTTTTTCTTGTTGGTCGTAGAAAGGGCAACGCGGTATAGCCCGCTCCTTGAACGATCATATATACCGGCATTCAGTCCTTTTGAATTGGCATCCTGCACGCATTTCGTTGCATTTTCCCGTATTTTGAAAGCACCGATGATGATCGCGAAGTTATTTGATTTACTTATTCCTTCGGAATCTTCACCAGATGTTGCTGCTGCCACCACGGAGGGAGTTTTTTCCTCAATATCCGTAAGACCCTTATTCAGTTCTTTCTCCTGGTTTGCAGTGATGGTATTATTATCTGAGATCCGGTTTGCTGCATCACGGGCTGAATTGACCAGTTGATCCATATCGGGATCGGCCGAAGAACCTGTTATAGTGGAATTCGAAGCAGACGGATCGTTAAACATGGAAGGGATGGCTCCGAAATCGTAATTGATCTCAGGTCCGCGGGCAGGCGCTTCCTTTTTTTCAACGAGGGAGGATGCTGAAAACCTGGAAAATACAGAACTGAGAATCCCGGCATTATTCACCGAGGGATTTCTCAGCTTGTCATATTGTGTTATGCCAATAATCGCCGCAGCACCAATAGGAATTGCCAGCATCGCAGCCCATTTTAATGATGTTGGAAACTGACGCCTTGAAGGAGATATTTCCCTTTGCCGGGTCACAAGGACCTTTTCAAACCTGTCGGAATAAGAATTCCTGCTTACCGGGGGCGATACGAACGTTTGCAGGCCAAAAGCATCGGGCAGAAGATTTGAACCTTTTTCCTGTTCAAACTGTAAAGTGCCTTCCCTGCCGGCATAAAGCCTTCCAACATCAGGAAAAATAAACGATTTCCCGCTCTTCAGATGATGCCTGATACTTGTAACGAGCTCGTTTACCATTGCAAGCGCATCGGCATAGCTTACTCCTTCATCTGTAACAATACGGTTGCATAATAAGCCGTCATTCTGTTTCAGGTTGATATTAAAAAGGATTTTCTTTGAAGGAGGAACAAAAGAATGGCTCAGGGGATCAATACGCGCCGGGGCATAATTGCCGATAAATCCTCCAAACCCGGGAAGTATCACACAATCATGTTCCTCTAATAAATGAGCAATAATGATCCGCACATCCATAATGTCAAAAATGCTTGTCGCGAAGATACGCAAATGAGGGTTTAAGCATTAATGCCTGTTAGTAAGTTTTAATAAGTCGGCCGGACTGTCAATGGCAAAGCTTTCAAAACTTGTTTCCCTGAGGGTGATCTCATAACCATTATCGATCCACCTGAGCTGTTCCAGGGATTCTGCTGTCTCAATCGGGGAAGGGGGCAATTTCACAATCTGCATCAGAACATCCGGCCTGTAGCCATAGATCCCGATATGCTTAAAAAAATTAAAATGATCAATCCAGCTATCTGTGTCATGGTCCCTTAGAAAAGGGATTGCAGCACGGCTGAAATAAAGGGCTTTTCCGCTTATACTGGCAAGGACTTTAACAACATTTGGATTGATTAGTTCCTCAACAGAAATGATCTTTTTCATCAGGCTGGCGATCATAGTTTTGCTTGAGTCGAAACAACTGATTATCTGTTCAATCTGCCCGGGATGAATATATGGCTCATCTCCCTGGATATTTACAACCACATCATATTTCAGGCCGCCCTGCCTGAGCTTCTCATATACCTCGCTGCACCTTTCCGTTCCGCTTTTATGATGTATGGAAGTCATCATAGCCCTGCCGCCAAACCCTGTGACGTGGTTTTCAATACTGCTGTCATCTGTGGCAACAATAACTTCTGAAAGTCCCGGGCATGACATAGCTTGCTCATACACCCTCCTGATCATGCTTTTCCCGTTAATAACAACCAGAGGCTTGCCGGGGAATCTCGAGGAGGAATACCTGGCCGGAATTATTCCAAGAACTTTCATCTGAAAAGGAGACTAAAACAACCCATGAAGTTCGGCATTCACTTTATCGATAACTACACCGAGATGCTCTGTGTTTTCACTGAATTTCAAATTATCAACATCTATAATCAGCATCTTTGAAAGTTTGTAACTCTCCATCCAGTCCTCGTACATTTCGTTGAGGTTCTTAAGATAATCAAGGCGGATGGCACTTTCATATTCCCTCCCGCGTTTTTGAATCTGGCTTACCAGGGTCGGCACACTGGCCCTGAGGTAAATGACCAGATCGGGCGGCTTGATCAAGGAACTGATCAGTTCAAACAAGGCTTTATAATTTTCGAAATCCCGCGTACTCATCAGGTTCATTGAGTGCAGATTGGGAGCAAAAATATATGCGTCTTCATAGATAGTCCGGTCCTGTATAACCGTTCTGCCCGATTTCCTGATTTCAATTATATGTCTGAAACGGGTATTCAGGAAATAAACCTGAAGATTGAACGACCATCTCTGCATATCTTCATAAAAACTATGCAGGTATGGATTTGTATCAACGTTCTCGTAATGTGCTTCCCATTTCAGATTTTTGGACAGCAACCCGGTAAGGGTAGTTTTCCCTGAACCAATGTTTCCAGCAATGGCAATATGCATAAATCTGAATTTACTGTCAAACCTACATGAATTTTATGAACTAAACAAATGCATTGTGAATTTTGGTCCACCTCTGCACTATTTATGCCCGAAGGTAAGTGCAAGGATATCCTCCACATATTTTCTTTCATTGGCCAAACGGGGGACTTTATTCTGCCCTCCCAGTTTTCCCTTTACTTTAAGCCAATGGTAAAATGTACCCTTTGGCATCACCCTGATCAGCGGTTGTCCCAGCAGAAGGTCATGATATCTCTTAGCCTCATAGTCGGAATTCAGCGATTTCAGTGCATTGTCAAGAGTTTCAGTAAAAAACCCAAGGTCGCCCGGTGGATTCTCAAATTCAATCAGCCATTCATGAGCCCCTTTCTCCTCGCTGTAATATACCGGGGCTGCTGTGAATTCAGTGACCAGGGCATTGCATTTTCCGCAGGCAATGAAAATGGCTTTTTCGGCATTATCAATAATCAGTTCCTCCCCGAATGCATTGATGAAGCTTTTTGTCCTGCCAGTAATCTGGATCCGGTACGGTTTGACCGAAGTAAACTTTACGGTGTCTCCCAGCATATACCTCCATAAGCCTGCATTCGTCGTGATGATAATAGCATAATTAACTCCTTGTTTAACATCACTAAGGGAAATCACACCTGAAA
>JAPLDN010000308.1 GCA_026391755.1 Bacteroidota bacterium | reverse complement strand
AATCCTGGTCCTCCATGACGGTATAGAAAACTTCCCTGTCTTTGAATGCCGGATGGCCTGAATCATTAAGTTCCGGCAGCCTGATATTTTTCTGAACCGGTACGGTTTCGGCATCCGGGGCGTAAAACCTGCATCCGAGGTATTTTTCAAGAAAAGTGTAAACCGCATACAAGGTACCTTTATGAGAACCACCCGAAAGGACTATCCTGGTTCCGAAATTCTTTATTACGAAGCCGTCGGGATCGATCCTTGCAAGATCTATTGATTCGGGTACCCGGTTTGAACGTCCAATCACAAATTCGCAGGTCCTCATTTTTTCCTGGTCATTGGTAATAGTAAGCTTGAGTCCCGAGATCTTCAGGAAGTATTTCTGCAGTTCGGCTGCTGCTTTTTGCTCAACGGCCGAAGGGTTTATCGGGGTAACGATCCAAAACCTGTCAAGATTTACCTGCCGGCCTTGTATTGTAAACTGAGGAGGTTGTCCTTTTACCGTGGTAAAAGCCGTCAGCATACTAATCCAAACAATAAATTTTCTCATATACGTATTGAACCTGTTACAGTTTTGCCTTATCTTTACAAATGTAATGATATCCGACAGATGTCAAGAGCCTTCAGCAGACCGGCATATAAACAGGAAGACAGGAAAAAAGGGGTTGCTGATTTTACTTCAGATCCCTCCCTGATACTTGAAAAGATCCGCTATTTCTGCAGTTACCGCGAGCGGAGTGAAAAGGAAGCTGAGTTAAAACTGAGGTCCTTTCAGGTCCCGGCGGGTAAGATCCGGGGTATTCTCGACCAGCTCAGTGAAGAAGGATTCATCAGCGATGAACGGTTTGCGAGAGCCTTTGTGCGAGGCAAATGGAGGGTGAATAAATGGGGAAGGATCAGGATCACATTTGAGTTAAGGGCAAAGAGGGTACAGGAAAAACTCATCAGCTCTGCCCTTGAAGAGATTGACGAAGATTCATACAGGCTTGTCCTCGGTGATTTGATCAGTAAAAAGGCAAAAGACATCCGCCCTCAGAAAAAAGGAGAATTAAATTCGGGAAAATCCTTGAATTTCCGGGATAAATTATTCACTTTTGCATTAGGGAAAGGGTATGAATCTGACCTGATCCTGAAAACACTTGATGAACTAAAATTCTGATATGGTCAGCCAGGAACAACTGAAAGATCTCCAGACAAGGCTTGATGCCTTGAGGAGGTATCTTTGACGTCGACAAGAAACTTACCCTGATCGAAGAAGAAGAACAACTTACCCAGGCTCCCGGTTTCTGGAATAATTCCAAAGCAGCGGAGCAGGTTTTAAAATCAATACGGGATAAGAAGATCTGGACCGGGGCATACAAAAACGGCCAGGCAAGTTTTGAGGAACTGATGATCCTATGGGATTTTTATATCCAGGGAGAGGGGTCTGAAGCGGAACTGGAAAAACAGTTCAAAGAAGCGCTTACTCTCGTTGAAAACCTTGAATTCCGCAATATGCTGAGTGGGGAGGAAGACAGGCTGAGCGCCATCGTCCAGATCAACTCAGGGGCCGGCGGCACCGAGAGCCAGGACTGGGCGCAGATGCTGATGCGCATGTACATCCGCTATGCTGAACGAAACAAATACAAAGTTAAGGAGCTAGATTTCCAGGAAGGCGATGTGGCAGGGATCAAGCAGGTTACCCTTGAAATCGAAGGAGACTATGCCTATGGTTACCTGAAAGGTGAAAACGGGGTGCACAGGCTTGTACGCCTCTCCCCATTCGATTCGAACCATAAACGCCATACTTCTTTTGCATCAGTTTATGCCTATCCTATCATCGATGATGACATCGTGATAGAAATAAATCCTGCGGATATCTCCTGGGATACATTCCGGAGCAGTGGTCCGGGCGGACAAAACGTGAACAAGGTTGAAACCGCAGTACGGCTTAAACATGAGCCAACAGGAATTATTATTGAATGCCAGGAAACCCGCTCCCAGGGACAGAACCGTGAAAAAGCTCTGAAAATGCTAAAATCACAGTTATATGAAATCGAACTCAGGAAGCAGAGGGAGAAGATCGCAGTCATCGAAAGCGGGAAGAAGCGAATTGAATGGGGTTCACAGATACGTTCCTATGTGCTGCATCCTTATAAAATGGTAAAGGACTTGCGGACTACATTTGAGACTTCCGATACACAGGGGGTTCTTGACGGGGACCTCACGGAGTTTATCAAAGCGTATCTGATGGAGTATGGGAATTCGTAGATGGATAACTGGATTACTGGATAGATGGATAGATGGATAACTGGATAGCGGGATAACGGGATATCCAGTTATCCAGTTATCCAGTTATCGGCGCGAAGCGCCCTATCCAGATATCTGATCGTACAGACTAATGTAACCCTTCGATAAAAAAACGACATGCTCAAAATCTACCATAATTCCCAATGTAAAAAGTCCCGGGCCGGGTTGGAATACCTGAAAGGAAAGGGCCTGGATGTCGAGATCGTGGACTATATGAAGAACCCGCTTTCGGAGGGAGATCTCGAAAAGCTCCTGATGAAACTAAATTACAAACCCGAGGAGATCGTCCGCACAAAGGAAGATTATTTTAAGAAAAAACTTAAAGGCAAGAAATTCAATGATCATGAATGGATTAAGATAATTGTTCAAAATCCGAAACTCCTTAAAAGGCCGATTGTTGAGGCTCAGTATAAGGCTGTTTGGGGAGACCCGGTCGAGAGGATAGAGGAGGTAATAAAAAAAAACGGGTAGCTGGATAAGCAGCTTCGCTGCGATAACTAGCTATCCAGTTATCCAGTTATCGGCACGAAGCGCCCTATCCAGTTATCCAGACATTCCGAACAAAATTAAAAACCAAACAATAAATCCCGGAATATGAAAACACGCATTGAAACTGACACTATGGGACCCATAGAGGTATCCATGGACAAGTACTGGGGTGCCCAGACCCAGAGGTCATTGACCAATTTTAAGATCGGCGAGCCCGCATCCATGCCCAGGGAGGTGATCAGGGCCATGGCCGTACTTAAAAAAGCTGCGGCTATGGTCAACTGCGATCTGAAAGTCCTTCCGGATGAAAAGATGAAGCTTATTGTTGCTGTGTGTGATGAGATCCTTGACGGCAAGCTCGACGACCAGTTCCCGCTGGTGATCTGGCAAACAGGATCGGGCACCCAAACCAATATGAATGTTAACGAGGTGGTCGCCAACAGGGCTCATGTGCTCAGCGGGGGCACATTAGGTGAAGGCAAAACCATAATTCATCCAAACGACGATGTAAATAAATCGCAGTCTTCCAACGACACTTTCCCTGCTGCCATGAGCATTGCGGCTTATGAAATGGCAGTTAAAACAACCATTCCTGGTGTGGAACTCCTGAGGAACACCCTGGCGGCTAAATCTGCAGAATTAAGCGAAATTGTCAAAACCGGGCGAACCCACCTTATGGATGCCACTCCCCTGACACTCGGGCAGGAGTTCTCGGGTTATGTTTCCCAGCTGGACCATGGGATCGCCGCATTGAGAAACACCTTATCCCATCTTTCCGAACTGGCCCTTGGAGGGACTGCAGTTGGCACGGGACTCAACGCCCCCAAAGGCTACGATGTGCTTGTTGCAAAAAAGATTGCCGAAATCACCGGACTGCCATTTATAACTGCCCCGAATAAATTCGAATCGTTATCGGCTCATGACGCCTGTGTTGAAACTTCAGGCGCTCTTAAGACCCTTGCTGTTAGCCTGATGCATATTGCAAGCAACATTCGTCTTTCCGCTTCCGGCCCACGCTGCGGCATCTGCGAACTCATGCTTCCCGAGAACGAACCCGGATCCAGCATTATGCCGGGGAAGGTCAACCCGACCCAGCCTGAAGCTATGACCATGGTATGCGCCCAGGTGCTTGGGAACGATGTGGCAATCAACATAGGAGGCATCAGCGGGCATTTCCAGCTGAACGTCTTCAAACCCCTCATCATTTCCAACCTGCTGATGAGTGCCCGCCTGATCGGCGACGCCTGTGTTTCATTCAACGACAACTGCGCTGTGGGGATCCAGCCAAACCTGGCTGCTATCAACAGGAACCTCGAAAACTCCCTGATGCTTGTTACAGCCCTTAACCCTCATATCGGTTATGACAATTCCGCCAAAATCGCAAAGAAAGCCCATAAGGAAAACAAGACCCTGCGAGAAGCAACGATGGAATTAGGCCTTATGAGTGACGAGGACTTTACAAAAATCGTTGATCCGAAAAAAATGACAGGTCCGAAATAAGGCATGATTTTTCAGGAATCATTCAATGGATATCCCTTTTGACCTGAGCATCTTTTTGATCTCCGGCATCATTCTCATCGCAGCAATATAGCCGGAGTCAAAGATTTGCTGATTCTGTTTACCACTCAGCATCGTCATGTTCCTAAGATCGGGGGTGATCACGATATCGGCATGGGCCAGCTTTGCCTTTTTATTCTCGCCAAGGGCTAGGAGCAGTGACTTGTAGAGCACCTGGAGAAAATTTTCAACATTTTTCAAACTGTCGGTATCTGCCATGATATCCACCGCAATTACAACTTTTGCTTTACTATTATAGCAGATATCGGCCGGGATATTGTCGAGTATCCCACCGTCGACAAAAGTCATTCCATACATTTTTACCGGTTCAAAGATCATGGGGATTGCACATGAAGCATTAACAGAAGGGGCAATCGGACCGGAAGCCAGGGGAACAGACTTACCTGCCAGAAGGTCGGTGGCGACTGCGATAAAAGGGATCTTCGTTTCTTCTATGTTTTTCGCGTTGCAATGTTCGGAAACATACTTCTGAAGCTTCTTTCCTGAAACAAAGCCCACTTTCGACCTGATCAGCGAAAAATCAAACACTGTCGATGACTTGGTCTCTAAAACCAAAGGGATTAACTTCCCTGCATCGGGATTATCACAATACAGGGCGCCAACCAGGCTGCCTGCACTTGTCCCGACAATGAGATCGATTGGGATCTTATTTTCCTCAAGTGCTTTTAGCACCCCTACATGAGCTGCGCCGTGAAAGGCCCCACCTCCAAGCGCTATGGCAACCCTTGGCGGTGTAACAAGTACACGAGCGGGAGGCATGGATTGAGGGTTTTTAACTATCATAAACTTTTCGCTGCATGATACCATGAAAAAAACAAAGAAAATTCAGGTGATAAATTTTATATCCTGACATTTTTCTGCTCTTTTTATCTCCCGTCATCCTTCAGAATCCGGATCTGTTTCACGGAGTCTTTTTTCTGATTTGATTTCAGATCCATCATATCCTTATGATCCACTATCATTTTTTTCGCTTCCTGTTTTACCATTTCGGTCAGGGGAATCCCTTTGTCCCTGGCCCTTTTCTGAAGGATCTCCATCCAGTCAGGATTGTTCCTGATCTGCACGATAAAATATGCAAGAGTGTCGGTCTTCACTGCATGTTTCAAACTGTCCTTCGGCATGAAACTCAAATCCTCTTTCAGATTTATGAGTTTATAGATATAGGCCTTGCGGATGGTGTCATGACCGCGGATTATTGAAATCGTATCTGAAGGAAGAACCAGCTCAAATAATTTTCCATACAGGCTTACCGGGTCTTCATAATCATCGCTTAATGCAATATACCAGGCATCATCATCCTTTTTCATTCCTCCCCTGGTACGGTTTATCCACTGGTACTTGTGTATGCGTTCCAGGCTGCCCAAGGCGTAAACTTTACGTCCGGAAGGACGTGCCACATAATAGTCGAAATTGGCCGCCGGGAACCAGCGGAAGGTAAAAATCGGGGAGCCTTTGTCGATCAGGAAATGTTCTTCCTCCCAATTTGCCATGGGGGCGAACTTCTCGCCCAGCTGCTGCATTCCCCAGAGATCGGCTGAAACATCTTCCACTTTCCATTTTTTTAAAGGAACCCATCCGTACCGTATCTGTGTTACAGCAAGTGAAATAACAGCCAGGATAAAAACAAGGGCAATGGCTGCAGGCCAGGGGATCAGTTTCAGCCTTTTCTCTTTGGATGAAGGTGTGGCAAGCCATGAGGCAGCGATGAGGATAAACCCAATATATGCAGGTCCTGTCCAATGCGGCAAAGTTGAACGGAATAGTGAAAAGGAAACAAAAACAAGCCATAAGGGAAGGCTCATCCACAGGATCAGGCGGCGGTAAGACTTCTCAAGGATCTCTTTCCCTCTCAGCAAGGCAACAAAGGCCAGGATGATCAGGATGATATTTACCGGGTTATTGTAAAAGACCTGTCCTGCCATTTCGGTGAGGAAATACTGGGGCTGAATTCCCGAGTCGGTCACCCCTACCCTGCTTTCATGGAATGTAAAACTGATATAATTGTTATTGGAATTCCAGAAAATGACCGGCATGAACAGCATAACAGCTATCAGCAAAGCAATCCAGGTTTCCTTTGCAAGCAGCCATTTCCTGTTGTGAAAAAGAATAAACATCCCGGCCCCGAAGATTAAAAACACCGAATGGTATTTTGAAAGCAAAGCAAGCCCTATGCTTAAGCCGGAAAAAAACAGGTATGCCCTGCTCTGGTTTGAGAGTGACTCATCGGGCAGGGAACAGAGTAAAAGATACATGCTTACCAGCCAGAAAAACACCTGTGGAGTGTCGGGGAGGATAAAAGTCCCTACGAGGATAAACCCGTAAAAAGAAGCTGTAAAAAGGAAGGCTGCATACAGCCCTGCTGCAGCATTTTTGATCTTTTTCCCGATAAGGAAGATCATCCAGGTTGAAGCCGTTCCAAGGACCACAGATCCCAGCCTGAGAAAAAGTTCACTGTCGAACCTCAGGTTTAGTGTGAACAACTGTATCACTAATCCGACCATGGGCGGATGGTCAAAGTGGCTCATGTCGGGAAATTTGGCATAAGTCCAGTAATAGACCTCGTCATTACCGAGCTCGATGGAGCCTGCAATCAAAGCCCTTATCACTGCCGATAATACAAGCAGTATCCCTAATGCCCAGTATATTTTACGGTTGGATGGCATCTTTACTTTGTTTCCTTTTTTTACGTAAACACCAGATGGCCCAGAGAATTGCGATCAGCGAACCAAAGGCCATAAAGCGAAAGATAAAGGTCCTGGGCCAGTTGATCTCTGCCTTCAGATCATTCACCGGGAATTCCCCATTGAAACGGAAAACGGGGTTAAGGTAAAAAATATCCCCGGGTCCGATTGTTGGGTGGGCATGATGGGCGAAGAACGTAATTTCTGTCCTGATGTAAGTATCGGCCGTGCTAAACTTGTACCACATGGATGAATCCCCGTAAACCGATT
>JAPLDN010000034.1 GCA_026391755.1 Bacteroidota bacterium | reverse complement strand
ACCAGTGGATACCCTTTTCGCTGCAGTTGATATAATCTAGAACCAGTTGCCTGTCGGTTTCCGAAGCTTTGCTGAACCAGCCTACTACTGTATCGTTATCGTGGGTGCCGGTATATACAATGCAGTTCTTATTATAGCTGTAAGGTATATAATCGTTTTCTTCAGAAGAATCGAATGCAAATTCAAGGATTTTCATGCCGGGGAACCCAAAACTGTCGCGGAGGTCTTCAACTTCAGGGGTCATCACTCCAAGATCTTCTGCAATAATCGGCAGTTTTCCGAATTCATTCAGAAGTGCATTGAAAAATTCTTTTCCGGGTCCCGGGATCCAGGTCCCGTTTATAGCCGTCTCCTCGCCATATGGCACGGTCCAGTATGCTGCAAAACCACGGAAATGATCTATCCTTATCACATCGTACAAGCTCAGGTTAGTCCTGATACGGTCCATCCACCATTTATAGTTATCATTTTTCATGATGTCCCAGCTGAAAAGCGGGTTACCCAAAAGCTGACCTGTTTCACTGAAGTAATCGGGAGGAACGCCGCCGACCCTGATTGGGTTGAGTTCTGCATCATATTCAAAAACACCAGGATTGGCCCAGGCATCAGCGCAGTCGGGGGAGATATACAAGGGGATATCACCTATGATCTTTATCTTGTGTTTCTTTGCATAATCTTTAACGCTTGTCCATTGTTTAAAAAAGACAAACTGGAGGAATTTGTGAAAGTCAGTTTTTTCGGCCAGGCGAATCTCAGCAGCTTTGAGGGTTTCGGGGTCACGGAATTTAAGCTTAGCTTCCCATGTGTACCATGGCGAATTGCCGGATTCTTCCTTGAGTGATCTGAAGAGGGCATAGTCATTCAGCCAGGATGCATGGCTCTTAAGAAAATTCCGGTATGCCAGCTTGTCCAGATCTGCAGCATTGGCCGTGAATGCATGGTATGCTTTTTCAAGCAAGGGAAGCCTGGCTTTCTGGACTACATCATACAGAACCTGTCCGTCATCTGAATGGGGCTGTGATTTCAGGTCGTCAAGTGTTAACAATCCGTATTTAACGAGAAGGTCAGGATCGATAAGATCAGGATTGCCGGCATGGGCCGAATAGCATTGGTAGGGTGAATCCCCAAAGCCTGTTGGGCCCAATGGAAGTATTTGCCAGTACTGTTGTTTTGCCTTTGTCAGAAAATCGATAAAATCGAAAGCAGCTTTGCCGAGAGTTCCAATCCCGTATTTTCCAGGCAGGGAAGTCGGGTGTAAGAGTATGCCTGAGGCACGTTCATTCATTATTTGCATATCTGTTTAATTATTGATATTATTTGTTAATTCCATTAGCAGCCAGGATAAATGTGATAAGCCTGGCCATCATATCGTCTTCCTTGACACGGCGATCGCCGGATATTAAAAGTAGGGTATTTTCTTCTTTGGTGAGTTTTCGTATTTCCGAAACAGTGGCAAGTTGCCCCTCCCTCTCTCTCAGTAGATTTTGGTCTGTATAGATGCAAACAAAGGGGATATCCCTGAGGCATGATATGTTTGCTGCCTGAGGAGATTCAAGAGTCAATGCCCTGAACCAGGCCGGATGATCGC